>CAZOEM010000113.1:6913-7716 GCA_964578735.1 uncultured Halobacteria archaeon
TATCTATGAATATCGTTTTAGCACCAGCTTCTGCTGCAGCTCTTGCCGCACTACTCCCTGCAGGTCCCGCCCCCACTACCAACACATCACATTTCATGCTCAAGTCTCCAACATTACGATATAACTTTTATTCATTCTTTTTTTCGCCATTCCTTCACAGCCGATAGAGAATAATTATGGAAAAAATTGCTCAACCCCTTTTCCGGAATCAAAGACCGGAAAATATTGGCGATTTTACCTCCTAAGCGGATTCCCGCCGGAGCTTTTTTGAATTCCCTTTTGGTCCCTTTTTCACCTTTAATATCAATTTTATCTAAATTTACCGGTCCGAGTCCGCTTTTAGCTGCGAGTTCAAGATGTTTTATCTTAGCGGGTTTATAGCCAAGTATAGATGCTGTGACGCTATCCGCAGCAACGGCGTTATCACCACATATAATTAAGTTGGGCGTGACGGGATTGCCCTTAAACGGACCTTCGCCTTCCATGCCGACAGTCGCATCAACAACAGAAAGGTGTGGAGGAAAAGCCTTAGCAATGTCTGTTATCACCCTATTTATCTCTAACTTATGATATTTCGCCTTATGCTTCTCCGGTAGAATCCCAAACCTGCATTTTAAACTTAATGTCACATCTGTAAGACAATGTGCTTTAGCCACTGGAACACTGATAATTTTATCCGCTTCTGCTACTACCTTCGATATTTCAAATTCTTTTAATATATACGCATCCGGAACCACTTTCTTTACCTTTTCTCCCTTGCTAAGGTTCACTACTTCAGCACCGCTATCTTCAGCAGCTCTACG
>CAZOEM010000114.1:0-7712 GCA_964578735.1 uncultured Halobacteria archaeon
CAATTAACTTACATGAATAAGCCTCTTTTCCTATGGCGCAAGCTATAAGTGGGGGCTCCTTCGATACAGGCATACAAAAACTGACCGCTATGATATTTGATTTTCTTCCCATCTCCCCACAGGTTATTAAAAAGTGCCTCATTGGCCACATAAACTGCAAATATTCAACTTCAATCTTCATCTTAATTTCCCCCTCGTTTTGTCCATTTCAACTAACTTTCATTCCCAGCATATACGACGTTTTACGATAGCAAAATGTCCTGAAGGGCAAGGGCGACAGCCCGCAACGGATATGCTGTATTATCTGATGTTGCATATCAAGGGGCATAATCTTTCCCTACGTCCTTATAAAACTGGATACGCTCTTTTATGTGTATTTATTCTTCATAGATTATTGCAAAACCCCAAGCACTGTATTTAATGTCAATTATCTCTTTGTCCTGATTTTCTTTTAACCATTTATTCGTCTTTTTGGCAGATGCAAAATATTTTACTTGTTTCATTATTTCACATCCTCCAATTTACGGTTTAATATCATCTTTTTTATGCATCCTTATTATGTTTTTTCTATAACGATTATTGATACTTAAATCTTATGATATTTGCGGCAATGTCGCCTAACTTCGGTATATCAGACATAAACGTCGTACATCCGCCCATTTTGGAATGAATTCCGAAAGTTACTTCGTATATACCACCCTTTAGCAGAAACTTCCCCCTCATTTTTACCTCATACTTTTAGATAGATGAGAATGCATAAATAACCTGCGTTTAGTATTTAGAATGGCTTCTGGACATTGTTCTCAACCTTGCCCTTCGAGTCATATAACCTGGTGTATGCAATTCCCTGTCCTTATGCCTATCCAACATACTCTTCTGGGCTCTCCGCAAATACCTTTTTGCATCCAGGTGCACAGAAGTAATAGGTCTCTCCTTTGTTGATGTAAACCCAGTATTTATTTATATTGTGACGAGTGATATACAGAAATGGATAAAGGATAAATAGACAATAAAAGAAGAAGTTATAAAGATGATTGAAGAGTTCCCAGAGGATATAACCATTTCTGATATTATGGCTGAGTTGTATTTCCGTCAAAACGTTGATGATGGGTTAAAGGAACCCGATGAAGCAAAAGTCGTCAGCCCGGGAGAAGCTAAAAAGCGGTTGAACCGATGGCTAGAATTCACATTATTTATTTCTCAACGGAGTTATAAAAGTTCCGGTCTTATTCCTTCTACTGCTAAGTCAATATCGTTAGGTTCACTACCTCTATCTAATGATGACCCAAATAGATAAATGGCGGGAGCCATATATTTTCTTGCACATCGGGTAATAATCTCTTTGTCTCTTTTACTTATCATGATCTTTCACCGTATGATTAACCCGTAACTCCGCCTAATTTAGGTAATATGACCTATTTTTTAGGAATATCTGAAGTTATTTTATCTAAAAGAGCGAAATGAGAAGAAGAAAAAGGATATATAACCTATTACGTATATACGTAATATAGTAGGGCCGGAATTCTCTCTTTACCTCCTTCCAAATCGGTAATGGCGTCTATTTAGCAAATATAAATTTACCTATCCCGTAAAATGTGCTGAATTACGGATTAACTATTTGTTACATTATTTATATCTGTTTCAACAGCGCTGAATTTTATATAACGGCTAAGCGAAGCAAACTGCATACACCGTGTTATCTGCTGTCGGCGGAGGCTGCCTCCCTATAGCCTTCAGCAGGGGTTAATACCATTGATTATTGTGAATTTAATCTACCTATTTCTTCTTTTGTGAGCGGTATAAGTCCATTGGGGTTTATAAATAATTTTATTCTCTTTTCGCCAGTAGCAAGTTGTGTATCAGCAATTACACAACTGATTTTATTGTATTTATTAGAAGTGAGAATATTTTGTACGGCTTTTTCTATCTCATTCATTTGTAGGATTACTTCTCTTGTATAGACAACTAAAATATTTGCACTGTCTTGGGGAAGTTGTCCTATTGCTTTCTCTACAATGTTTTTAACCCTCTCTTTGGGTTTATATGGTGGAGCTACACCAATCATAAGGTAATTCTTCGTTGAGAGCACATTGATCAGATTAAGTAGGAACAATCCAAAATATTGCTCATTTAGGTTAACTTGAGTCTCCCAAAGTTGCTCAGCTAATACCTGAAGATACTTCCGAACATCAAACTCTTCGCTACCCATAAACATCAACTTTTTACCGTTCCGTGTCTTTAAAAGAGCAAAAGTACCTTTACCCCCCTCCTTTGGAATGGATGCTTTGATCTCAAAATAGACCCATCGATTAATTAGTTGTGCTTTAAAATCGGGTTTTCTTCTTTTACCATTAACCATAACTTCTGGTTCGAATTCCAGCGTTATCTCTTTGATATGTAAGTGATGAGCTTCTCTAGCAACAGCAAATGCTGACTCAAACTGCTCCCAGTCATTGCTTTTTATCTCAGCTTCTAAACGTTCAAAGCCAGAATAACGGCTAAGATCAGTCAATATACCGTCCAACTTTTTTATGTCACCAATATAGGTCATCTCTTATATCTCCACCCTAACTTATAAAGTTCTGTTTGAATTTAAAAGGATATCCGAAGCCGGCAAGCCTCTGTTAAGCGATGGTTCTTCACGTTACGATCAGCGCAATTACCACCGACAGTACGGCGCCAAGGACAAAGAAAACAAAGTTGGTAGCTACACCTTGCCAAAAAGACCTACTTCCTTCTTTCTTCAATTCTCCACGAAGAAGCTGGGCGACTGCTTCGACCTCGGGTTTCTTTAACTCAACTATTTTATTATACGTATCTACATCCCTCTGTAGCTTATCGACCAACTGCTGCCGTGCCTCTATTTCCGCTTGTATATGATTGATTAAAAGGGTAGCATCATGAAGCGAGAAAGTAAGACGAGTGATACGTTGCTCTAATGTTTCCTCTCCTCGCTTTTTTCTGAGACGAACCATAAGTAACTCGGCGAGGACGGAAGCAATACCACCAAGCACCGCGGCTACCACACCAGCAAACTCCCAATTTATTATTTTACACCCCGAAGAATTCCTTAAATCCCATTTCAGACCATGAGGGCGAGAATCCCGGCATTCCTGGGATACCGCCTAATCCTGGTCTTCCTGGCTTCCCTGGAATAGCTGCCATTCCCGGCAAAACCGAGCCAGTATCTTTCGCTACGATTCGCCCGTTTCGATCTCTATGTATGCCATTCACAAACCATCCAATGCATTGGCCGGATTGGTTGTAGACAGCGTTGCCAGATAACCAACCCAAATGAAGCGCTTCAGAATAGGCAACGAACCAATTCTCGTATAGTCTTATAATAGCTCTACCTGACCGATAATATAGTGTGGTCATTTCAATTCCTCCTTGGGCTGCCGCTCAACGTCACAAGCGTATCTGAAGTTTGCGGAGCGTTAGCGGAGCAAATTTGGGCGAAGGTAGCCACAGCCAGATACGCTCTGTTATCGGAGGTTGCGTAATTCATTGTCTTAAAATTTCTACTACCTTATCAGCCACTTCTCGGACTTTCTCCGGTTTAAGGTGCCCAGCACGATATAAAACAATATGCCGGTCTGCTGTAAATATACGGTTGGGTCGCACATTACTTCTTTGCCTAAGCGTCCCAGTTTCAAAATCATTTTCGTCAATTAAAACTGCGTATCTGTCTCTGATAGACCGACTGGTTATCTGGCAAAGAATCAAATCATCACCTTCTAACTCTGCGATTACTAAAGCCGGCCGTCTTTTAGCTCTTGATAAATCTGAGAAGGGGAAAGGAACGACTACGACATCTCCTTTCACAAATCTTTCCATGCTTCATCCTCTTCAGGCTTCAACCAATCTTTTTTAAGAGACGTTTCACTTGCTAATGCGGGCCCCATTTTTTGTTCCAACGCCTTGGTCTCTAAAAATTTGATAAAATCCAGTATCTCCATGAGATAAGGCTCAGGTACATATTCTATCTTCTTGACAATTAATTCTTTCACTTCCATTTTTCCATCCCTCTAATTTTATTTTATAATTCATATATTAAAAGCAATTTCCGATAACTTCGGGATATCGGACATTAACGTCGTACATCCTCCCATTTTGGAATGAATTCCGAAACTTACTTCGTATATACTACCCTTTGGCAGAAACTTCCCCGTCATTTTTACCTCATACTTTTAGATAGATGAGAATGCATGAATAGCCTGCATTTAGTATTTAGAATGGCTTCTGGACATTGTTCGCAACCTTGCCCTTCGAGTCTTATAACATGGGGTAGGCAGTTCGCAGTCCTTGTACTCATCCAACATACTATTCTGGCTTCTCCTCAAATGCCTTTTTGCATCCTGGTGCACAGAAGTAATACGTTTCCCCTTTATACTCGGTCTTAAACGTAGCCGTCTTTTCGTCCACTTCCATCTTACATACTGGATATATCGCCATCTTCATATTCACCTCCTTTCGTTTTTTTTTTCACCCCTCTTCGCGGGTGGCACATACCTCTTCAACATCAGCGAAAGAGTTACCACCGTTACAGAGCTCATAGCCATAGCGAGCCCTGCAAGTTCTGGTTTAAATGTAATATTAAAAAAGGGATATAGTATTCCTGCCGCAACAGGAATTAGTGCAGCATTATATGCAAAAGCCCAGAATATGTTTAGCTTTATCCTCGACATCACATTCTTACCCAATTGCACTGCGGCAACAGCATCTATAAGATCATCCTTTATAAGCACTATCTCACCGCTCTCTATTGCTACGTCTGTGCCGCTACCTATTGCAATGCCGACATCCGCCTGTGCAAGTGCAGGTGCATCGTTAATGCCATCGCCCACAAAGGCAACCACCCCTCCTTTTTCTTGCAGTTTCCTCACTTCATTCGCTTTATCCTGCGGTAATACCACTGCTAACACGTTCTGGATGCCAATCTGCGCTGCAATCGAATGTGCAGTCCTTGCATTGTCGCCTGTTATCATGACTACATAAAACTTCATCTCTTTGAACTCTTCAATGGCATCTTTTGTTCTTTCTTTTAATGTGTCAGCGATAGCGATTATACCGCTTATCTCATCATCAATAGCGATGAGTATCACCGTCTTTCCTTCCTCTCCCTCGCTATCCGCCAGTTCAATACCCTGTGCTCTTCGCATGATCGCTTCTGCGAGTGGATGCTGTGAGTTCTTCTCGATACTTGCTACTAACCTTAGCAACTCGCTATCGTCAGTTCCTGTACCGATAATATCCGTAACTTCCGGTTTGCCCCTTGTAAGCGTTCCCGTTTATTTGAGATAGTACTGTATCCCGCCCTATTTTCGCTGCTTGGAATCTGATTACGCCGTTCTTGTTCAGCGTTCCACCGACAACATTATCGCCTTTACTTTTAAGTGTGGGAATCGGCTCTCCAGAGATCATTGACTCATCTACGTAGCTCTCTCCACCAACTACTTCACCGTCTACCGGGATTTTATCTCCCGGTTTGACAACCACAATATCATCTATTTGAACGTCCTCAATCGGTATCTTCATCTCACTGTTATCACGAATTACGGTAGCAGTTTTGGGTTGCAAGTGGACTAATTTTTTTATCGCTTCTGATGTTCTTCCTTTTGCTCTTGCCTCCATGTACCGGCCTATGGTGAGAAGCGATGCAAGAATAAGCGCAGTATCGTAAAACAGAAATTCTTGTGTAAGTATACCGGAAGTAGCTAGAAGGCGGGATACAAATGCAACTCCTATACCCATGGAATACATCACGTCCATGTTGAGATTTCTATTTTTAAGAGCACGATATGCAGCATGGAATATCGGATGACTAACATAAATGAAGGCAGGCGCAGAAACAACAAGCATAAAATATGCCATTGAAAACGGAAATTTGGCGACCGTAACATGCATAAGGATCATTAACGGGATACCTACGGCAAACCCGACAATAAACCTGTTGCGTTTTTCTCGTAAGTCTCTTTCCCTTGCAACCTCTTCTAACTCTTCTGTCCCTTCGCCCGCTACACCAAGATATTGATAGCCCGCGTCTTCTATGGCCCTTTTCATATCTGCTACTGTGGCCATTTTGGGGTTGTATGTCACATACGCCTTCTCCGCGCTGAGATTTACAGTAACACTACTGATTCCATCCTGTCTGTTGAGGGTGTCCTCAATGGTTTTTACGCACATAGCGCAGGTCATACCGCCGATTTTCAGCACGACCTTATCATTTATCACCTCATAACCTGCATCTGTTACTGCTTTTTCCAGGTCAGTGAGTTTTAATTTTGTAGCGTCATACTCTACAGTGGCAGTCTCGTTTCCAAGGTTCACCTGTGCATCTGCAACTCCGTCCTGGCTCAGGAGCGATTTTTCAATGGTTGTAGCGCACATAGCGCATGTCATACCGGAAATCTTTAGGTCCGCCTTCTTGCGTTCTTCAGTCATTTTTATGGAAAACATTATTAAACTCAAATAACAAATGATAAAATGAAAAACATGGCAAGTATAAAAGAAGTTCTTGAAAATATAGAACATTTGGATATTAACGACCAAACTTATACATTTGGGGTTCTTTCCAAAAGATTGATTGAGTAAAAGAGATCAGAAATGGCAAAAAGAGCTATAGACGCTGAGCAGACTTTTAGAGGGGGGAAGGTAAAGAGTGGCACTCTTGACGACTTATGGAATGACTTTATAGATTGATCTTCAGGTTTGTAGATAAGGAAAAGAGCAAAGTCTTGCTGATAGCTATCGGAACGCACGAAGAGGTGTAATAAATTCAAAAAATCTTCTGCTCCAAACGCTTCAAGATGTACTTCGATTGCCTCATTCAGATTCGTCCTGAGTTTATCAAGCGTCTTTACCTAGGAATAACAACCCTTGAGCGATGGAACTGTGCCAGTAAACACGCCGTCCTCATCATTTCCGATTAATGCTGTGAGGCTTTGTTTTGTCAGTGGGTGTTCCACAAATACAATTGAATGATTAACGAAATTTAAGCCATTTGCCCCTTGTTATTCCTGCTTGCTTCAGGATTCGGGAGAGAATATCAACGCCGATCACTTTCCGATGCGGATTTGGAATGGTTAGTTATACCCGCCTATTGGTGGTATGGGTAAACCCTTCCTTGGTCTTACTAATATCCAGCCGTCAATAACCTCAACCAGATTCTTACGGCATTCTTCCAGCGTTTTGCCGGTCGCCCATACACCTTCCAACTCTGGCACTTCGCCGTAATAAGGTTCTTCATCCTCTATAATCCCATACTTCGCTTTTGACAGCGCCGCGTCGATATATTCTGTAAGCATCTTCTATCCTCCAATATTTTACTACATAAATATGTCAAGCTTTTAAAAAAGATAAGGGTTACTACGAATCATGATAAAAACTTGAAGCAAAACTAAATCTTCGGTTTCAAAACTTTCGGTTGAGCCAAATACATAAACATAATCAGCATATTTCAAGAGATATACTGCTTCTCCAACTACTTTGCCGAAACACCGGCGTTTTAGTTCCTTTTTACCTTCACATAAATAGATAGTTTTTTCTCCGTCATTTGACACTCCAAACACATCTACTCGGAGGCTGGTTTTTCCTCGCTTTAGTGATATAGTTCAGTTCCAACGTATTCTGCTGGACAATTCTTCTGGTGCTTGAACAAACTAAAATCAATTATTGACACAGATTAACACAGATTAACGCAGAAGAAATTA
>CAZOEM010000115.1:0-7700 GCA_964578735.1 uncultured Halobacteria archaeon
ACCACGAGATTTCACAAGATTAACACAACACTTTTTCTTTTTTACAAAAAGAAAACCTGTGCTAAAAGAAAAACACAAATGTTCTTTTGGTAAAGCTTTTCTTTTTAAGAAAAGGTTTGTGAAAATCTGTGTAATCGGGTGGTGATAAAAAGGAGCTAAACAAATACAAATAACTTTGTTATTTTATACTACATGACTTTCGGGGGTTTGTGTTTTATGGCCAACCTAAATGAGACAAGCAATATTTAAAATTGCCCCTCATATCGACCATATCACTAAACATGGCTTATGATTGCCCCTTATTTTAGACATCGTCTCATTTAGAATAGTAGAAAATTTCATTTAGCCGAAAGCCATGTACTAAAGCTTTTTGCTTGCAAAAAGCTTTATTTTACTACACCCCGAATCTTATCGGAAATGGTTCGTATATCATTTGAAATCTCATTCAAACTCGCTCTTAGCCGAACCAACTCTCTTGCCATATTCCGCTTTTCCGCATCATCACTGCGTGCGAATTTAGTTGATAGCGCATTTATCGAACCGGATTTCTCCGTTATCCGCTCTGACGTGTCATCCAACTCCGATGAAATCAGGGATATATCCATTCCTTTACCTGCGCTTGTCGAAACATAGACATATACAAACACAGAACCCAAGATCAAGCCAAATATAACTGCTATGATAACATAAAGCGCAACAGGCGGTGCTTCTATCGTACTAGTAAGCGCCTTATAATCCTCTGCCAGTTTAGATGCCCAACCCGGATGTCCACCTTCATATAGGCCCGTTATATCCTCTTCCATCCTGGTTGTTGCGCCAACTTTGGCTCTTCCAGCCCCCAAACTATCATTTATCGCTCGTTCCGCGTCTTGAATACCTCTGTCAGTGGAATAGAAGACCATTGACGGGCTCAATTTTTGCTGTATTGTCTCCAATGTCGCACCATCTCGTGACGTTCCAACGGTTAGTTCAGCATATACTTCATTTTTCCCTATACCATCTATGTTGTATTTCTCGAAACCCGGCTCTTTTACTTGCCTTATCGGCTCGGGAACTACACCTGTTAGTACAATCGGTGATGGGAATGGATAAGCATGCTCATCCTTACCCGACCAAACGATCTTGCTGGCGGTATGAGAGATGTCATCGCCGAACTTCCAATCTCTTGGCTTTTCTAGGTTCGTCCTCATCTCTAATACGTAATTATCCGGAATCGGGACCCCGGTCTTATCAATGTAAATGTGGAATTCTAGCTCATCGCCTTCAAATTGATCACTATGTAAAAACTCGGCATATGTTTGCCTTTCTTCCCCGGTCGCTAAATTAGTAACATATGATCTCTGGCCATCTATCTTTAGCACGTCAGCCGCAGACGCAATCCCAATGACTAAGGACAAAAGTAGTATAACCGCAAAAGCAGAAAATAAACCGTTCACTTTCATTCTTCTTCACTCCCTAAGGTCAGAGACAAATCCGGCAGCTCTAGCTCTTCCTTTCTTCCTATTACTTCCGCTACTTGTGCCGGTTCACCTGTGCCTTCTGCTTCTGACGTTCCCGTCACCCGTTTTAGCTCTCTTAATGTAGCCAGGATCATTGCAAGTGGTTCCTCCATATCTCTCATCCCTCTTACTACTTTCATACTATTCTCTCGTATCTTTGAAACTTCTGACTCTGCCCTTGTTATCTGCCTTATCACACTTGAAGTGGTCTCTTCCGAAGGTATCGCGCTAATAAACTCCATTGCTTGGTCAACTACCAAATTTATATCCTCGCCGAATCTATTCGACAGATCATCTATCCTATCAGTTAATAGCTCCATATTTCTTGCGGAATCGTCTGTCATTTTCACTAGCTTCTCTGCTTTATCCGAAGCAGGCGCACCGATACCTTTTAATTTCGTTATCAATTCGTCAAATTCCGCTTTCAACTGTGCAAATCCTTTATCCGCACCCTTCGTCCATAGCCTTACTTTTTCCATGTTTCTACTTGCGTTTTCCAGTCCCTGGACCAATATTGCGAGACCACCGATCGAGAAGCTATCCGGGACCTTCAGATTCTTTATGTTCTCCGCTATATCCATGCCTGTCAGCAAATCATCGAACATCTTCAAGCTTTGTGCCAGCACAATGGGAACGTTATTCCATAATGCATTGGGCTCTATAAGCTCATAATTCATCCAGTAATTCGTTACGGCATCCCGGTTCTTCTCGTCTGCGCCCGGCGAATAGGGTACCCCGGTGATCTCGGAGAAAGGTTTTGGCGTACCATAGAATAGCGAATGGTGCCGCTGTACTTTAGTGAAGTCGCTTTCGTTATACGCTCTTTCAAGCCATTCTAATTCACGAAGTCTTGGTGGAAGTCCGGGCCCCGGTGCCCAGGGCTTAAGCCCGATCATGAGCGTGTAGATGCCAAAGCTGTGTGCTCGTGCTGGCGCATCCAATTTCAAAATGTCCGTGTCTTTTGCAAATCGCTCCGTTACCATGCTCTTAAATGCTCCGCCTCCGAGCCGCGCATCATCGAAATTGTCCCCTCTTGAACTTAACACAGTAATAAGATGTCCGAACTTCTCCTCATCATTCTCTACATTCCCTTCCGCATCCAATGTCAGGAACCCGTAATCATGAAGTATGTCTATATATTTTGATGCCAGGACGTTATCTATCGAATGTCGATAGTTTACCAACGGATTGAATATGACGTCACCATCAGTAATCGGCGAATGCGTCCACCGGAAATACTCGTCCTCCCTGTCGAGTTTTCTCATAATGTCTAAGAAAGAGAGATTCTTTAAATCCTCTCTATCCTTTTTTAAGCTCTTTACCTCCTCTTCTGATAACTCTATCGGATGATATGTCCTCGTATTCAAAGGCGCGGTAAGCTCTCGGAGTAGCTTATTCTTAAGCGCTCCAAGCCGCTCTAAATTCCTTTCTGATGTTACCTTCCGCTCTTCGGTATCGCTTACCCTTATATCGAGATCGAAGACTTCTTCTTTTAATTCCGCTGATTTCCTCTTCGCTTTATCTAGTCTCGCTTTCGCATCGCTTATTTCCGCTTTGTTCACATGATGGAACAGTCCGGTCTTGGATTCATAAGCTGCAATTTCTCCATGAATATCCTTCATCCTTCCCTCGAACCGCTCCACTTCTCCCCTTCCTGATTCTGTTTTACCTCTTATGTCCGATAGTCGTGCCTCAATCTCAACCAATTTCTCCCTGACTCTTGGTATCTCATCTTCAATATCATAATATAAAAACAACTTCTCCGTTTGGAATAGACACTCGTAGTAACCCATAGTATCAAATCGGTCTTCATAACCTCGTGCTCTATTCTGCAGATCATTTAGGTCCAGCCACTTTCCCTTCGTCGCAACCGCACCACCGGGCATAAAACCAAGATCAAGAAGGAATCGTGTTACCGCTCTTTCTAATTCCTCATCCCTGTTCTGCCCCTGGAGGTCTCTACCCAAAAGGAAGAACAATTTGAATGGATTGGAATAATTCTTGTCGTCTATTATGAGCTCTTCCGTATGCGACATAAGGGCGTGAAGTTCTTTCAGCGTTCCCATGGCATTACCAGTCGGAAGCACGGATTCCTTGCTCGATGGTAGTATCCCCATCCCAAACATCACTGGGTCCGCGCCAAACTGCTTCGAAATCCAATCGCGTATGTCTATTGCAATGTCTAAAAGCATACTTGATCCGGTCCCCCCACCGAGTGCACAGACCATAAATATTAAAAAGTCCCGGCCGCCCGTTCGATTCCTCAATTCAGCAGCCGCTGCTCCTATCGCACTGAATATCCGTTCTCTATGCACGTTATACATCGCTCTGCCATAAATCCGATGTTGTCCACAGCCAGCACCAGCAGCGGTTAGATAAGGGTCAGGCAGCCATTTATTCGCATTCCTCATTAGTATCTTATCCGGCCGGTTAAGCATTATCTTCTTCCGCTCTTCTATTTCGTTACATGCGTTCGCAGATGCCTGGTCGGTATCAATAATTAAAAACTCCTCACCCTTTGGCGCTTTACCTGTTTTGTGCTTGAGTGTTCTCAATATGTTATTCACGATGCTGCTTCCCTGTCCGCCAATACCAATGGCAATCCTATTTACGTTGTCTTCTCCCGTCCCCATTTATCTACTATCATACCTCCTTCTCGCGCGATTCGTAATCGTCCACTTTTGATTTGATCTCGCCCATCTCGTCATCGAAATGCTCTAATTCCATCCCTTCACCACTTACATCGCTTTCTATTCCCGAGACCGCACTATCAATCCCCTTTTCGGTAGAAACAAGTCGTCTTGCTTCCTTTTCACCCTTCGCCCATACGGTAACTCCGAATAAGCCCAATATGAGGCTCACTACCAGCATAACTAAGATCACAATAAGAGGCACCGGCTCGGGTAAAGAAGAAAGTATCTTATCTAGCCACATATTTAACACAAAAGCGGTAGTTGCTACTATCATACCGATAAGGGGCATAAGAAGCAGCATCTTGTCCACTTTTATCCATAGCAACATCACTACTACTTCTACGGCCAACAATATGACAACAATCAATAGCCCTATATTCAACGGTTCCATATCTGATAACACTCTTCCTCTTTTATATAAATTTGCTTCTGTTATTATTTAAGGTACTGAGTACTATAAATACCTTATAGTTTTTTTGTCTTGAATTTCACTGATATTATTTAACACGCTCCTGATCCATTCTGTAAACACACGCAATATCTCTGAATTACCTTTAACCACGGCATAAATCTCGTCGAAATTCTGCCCTTCTCTCAGCGTCCACCCCCTTAGCTCAGCCAAACAGCACTCCACCGTAATCAAATGCTCATTTGGGTCGTCAATTATTACCGCTGCTTTTTCACCCTTCTCTGAGCCTAAAAAATATTCTATCCACGCATAGGTATCCACAATATGCATTTTACCATTTACCATAAATCAATCCGCGTGAGGCTCTTCTTCCTCTTTGTACGGCGATGCACCTCTACAAATTCCGAATCCGCTTCTCCTTCTCTTTTTCACCATTTCCATATCTAACACCTCATCCACTGAAATGCCAAGCTCATCCACTGCCCGTTTGGGTATTATGATCCAAAAGAGTCCTTCCATCTCTTAACCGTTACAGTTAAGTGTGTCATTTTATATTACTAAATATGAATGTAAAGTAAGCGGTATATAAATCATACAGGTGTGTATTATCAATGTGCTCTGTAAAAGTCGCCTAGCCAACCTTTCGTCTTCATCCCAACCCTAAGCAGACATGCTAGCCCTCTGGGGGAATCCCCGTTTATTTTTGGGGGCCGCGATTACATACGGTAAGTCCGTCCCCCTAGAGGCATCGAACTTCCCCAAGTGGACGGAGGGTCGTCACTTAGCATATCCCACCTCTGGTTCGCTTTTGCTTCGGGCTAAAGACCGTCTCAGGCTCTTCAAAAACTTTTAAGAAAAGTTTTATCAAAAAAAGCTTCGCTATCCCCCTCGCGAGGGACACCCCGCCACTGTTGGCCTCTGCATAATCCAAGCCGTAGGCGGATGTTTTTGATCAACCTATTTTAAAAAGGTTGCGGGTAAACAGCACAGGAGGGATTTTAACCCTCTTGCTGATTAGACTACGAGGCACAGGCCACCCTCGGAATAAATTTCGGGCATCCTCGATGCAAAATACCCTTTGATTTCATCTTACCCTTTTATATATGCCCCCTCCAGTTTTACATATTCAGGCACATAAATCTCTTTCCGTTTAGAGAATAACTCGTTGGCGTCGAGCACTTCGATTTCCACCAGCTCATTGTCCTTTGAGTAATGCGCTATTATTTGTGGTGTGATCTCTTCACCATAAGCCAAAGGTTTCTCTTTTAGCGTTATCAACATGATGTCATCCACAGGGTCATAACTTATCTTCACGAATACCACCTTTATAGTATCTTTCTCGCTTGGAAATATATAAAGTTATCACTTTAATATCTCCATTTTTGAATTCGTAGATGACTCTCAACAAGTATTCATCATCTAATAACTTGTGAGCTATCCACCTTTCACTTTTTCCTTTCCTTTTACCTCTTATAACCTTGGCCGGGTTATTTATAGCATCATCAACCAATTCCCTATTAACACCATATTTCTTTAACCTACCTTCGGCATGGAGAATTAATCTTATTTTCTTCATTTATCAATGAATACTCTGCTTTTATCTTTTATTTTATGCATACTCTATAAAAAATATCATCTTAGCTCTAGGAACGAGAAGCATCCACTGCGGTTAATCCGAATTCAAGCACGCATATCGCAAAATGAACAAAAAACGAAATTTTAAGAAACTAGAAATTATTTCCCTCCTAATTTTGTTGTTTTTAACTATACTTTTTAATCTGACTCTTGAACCACAATGCCATTCTCTTTAAGCTTCCTTTCTTTGCCATCAATCGCTGTTTTAACAAACTTCATTATCTCTTCCTCATCTATCGATAGCGTTGCTCCGCATCTCTTACATCCGAGATAATCACCATGCCAATATCCCTGGTACATTTTTCCACCATAGCACTCACAATGATACATCTCCAAGTCTTTAAAACTAAATTCTCCATCTTTCCTCTTTCTCTTTACTTTGATTGTGTATACCCTCTTATCTCTATAAGCCCCAGCCACGCCACACCCGAATAAATTCGGGTGCATCCGGCCAATGGAATTATAAGATATGGTTTTTATTTGAATTATTCCATTCCAATATTGACATTACTTCTCTACTTATATAAAAAGCAAATTAATATTATAGTAATATGGCAGCGAAGAATATCGATATGATAAAGATGCAGATTGATGCATTGGTTAAAGCAGGATATTATCATTCAATATCTGATATTACAAAGAGTGCATTTCGTGTTTTGTTGGAGTGTAAATCGGATTTAAAAGTAGCATCCGCGGTTGAGCTTTATAAGCAGGGGAAGATATCATTGAGTAGGGGAGCGGAAATTGCAGGCGTTAGTTTAGAGGAGTTTAAGGAGGTTCTTGCAGATAGAGGCGTTGTAAGGACGTTATCTCCAAGTTCAGATATAGATGATAATGTGGCGAGGATTTTGGAGGGAACTGATTGAATATTCTTTGTGATACGGATGTGCTTTCTTGCTTTGCTAAGATTAAGGGACTTCAGTTACTTAAGCAGCTTTTTCCAAATGCCGTATTTCTCATCTCGACAGCAGTATATGAAGAACTAATGAGATGCAAAGATGCAGGTTTTAGCTTTCCCGATAGGATTTTTGAATTTACAGATGTTACGCAATTAAATAAAGGTGAATTGGAAGAATATAAACTGATAATGGCACGTGCGAGGCATCTTGGGCATGGTGAAATCCATTCCATCATCATCGCCAGGTTTAGACAATATCCTTTTTTGACGAATGATAAAATTGCGAAGAAATTTGCGAAAGAATATGGTGTTGATGCATGGGACATCCCTGATATTTTAAAAGCGTTGTGGGCAAAAGGGATAAAATCAAAAGAAGAAATTAAGGGGATTGTATCAGAAATGGAAAGAAAGGATAGGATGCTCATTCAGGATATTTGGTCGAAATAGGATGTTATGATCCCTAGCCTGGTCACCCTTAATAACTTCGTGTACATCTGCGGGCTGGTGCTCTAGCGATGGGTGAGCGCGGGAAAATGTAAGGTGGGCGATCATCTCATTCATCAAAG
>CAZOEM010000116.1:0-7699 GCA_964578735.1 uncultured Halobacteria archaeon
CGAATAAAAATTGAATTTATAAAGCAATACGCTACTTTAAATCTGTGTTAATCTGCGTTAATCTGTGTCTTAAAAATCATTGGAAAATGATACAGTTCTGGTAAATTAATATTCGTGAGTTCCCTTATATACCTTAAAAAAACTTTCCGGTTTTTATTGCTCGCTGTATTTCGTTCAAATAACATTTATATAAAAAACATCAGTGTTTCCGTCCTCACCCTGCTCCTTCTAAGAGAACGGAACACGTCTTCAAATCCCACTTCTTCTCCCATTTCTTCCTTCCCGCACCACTACTTATAGCTTCTTACATCTCCTCCCTTACGTCCACAACACTCCATGCGACAGATAAATGAGCAAATAGAACGCGAAAAATAAGAGCACCAGCAGCACCCCCATCCCTATGCTCATCTTCTCCATTGGCTCTTCTACTGCCCGCTTCCTTGCTTCCATTAACTCCAGTCCTTTTTGCCTATATTCCGGATAGAACGGAGTCAGCAGCCTTGTGCTTGTCGCGGTTATCAGAATCATAGAGGCCGCCATAGGATTCCTGCTGAACCTGACGAATGTATTTGCAAGGTCCTTCATGACATTATCTATATCATTTGCGAATTTCAACAACGGCTTCTCGCAGAACCATATGAACCGCTTCCCCGCTTTTCGATAGAGCCAATCGGTGTCCAGTGTAATAGTTGGAGTACCGTGAAGCTTACTCCTTAGTGCCCAGAATCCCACGAACGTAAACAGAAGTAACTGGCTCATTCCTATCACATGACTCGGTGCATAAGGTGCATAGTCTACAGGATAAGGCAGCAGTTGGTAGAGTGCTTGCGGATATACACCGATAAAGACACACAGAAATGCGGTGATGCCCATAGCAGCAAGCATATTCGCGGGTGGCTCTTTCGCTTCTACTACCGGCTCCTTCCTCGAAAACCAGGTGAGGTATGGCACTTTTAGTCCTGTATGTAGGAAGGTCCCTATTGACGCGCATTCGAGCATTAACCATACGAGCGGCAGATGCGACCCGGCTGCCGATTCCACTATCATCGTCTTACTCACGAAACCATTGAATAATGGAAAACCCGAGATGGAAAACGCGCCAATCATATAAAGCCAGAAAGTGAGCGGCATATATTTGTAGAGACCGCCCAACTCCGTGAACTTGCTTCTACCTGTCATCTCTATCACAGCACCGGCACCCATAAATAGCAGCGCTTTGTAAAGGATGTGACAGAAGGCATGTGCAGACGAGCCATTTATCGCCATTGCAGTCCCTATACCAACACCTGCTACCATGTAGCCTACCTGAGAGATGATGTGATATGCGAGAAGTCGTCTTATGTCATTCTCAAGCACTGCGAATACAACCCCATACAGCGCCATTATCACGCCCAGCCAGATCAACAACTCAACATGCGGGAACCCGCGGATTAATACATATACCGCACTCTTTGTCGTGAATGCTGTTAAGAACACGGCGCCCGTGATCGTGGCTTCCGGATATGCATCCGCGAGCCAGCCATGCAATGGTGGAACAGCGGCATTTATAAGAAAACCGACCAGTATGAAGTAAGACGCCACGTAACCCCAACCTAATCCCCAATCAAAGACGTTAAAAGCAATTGAACCCGTGCTCTGCACATACAATATGATTCCCGCCAGCAGGCATATACCACCGAAGAGGTGCACCATAATATACCGGAAGCCCGCTTCCGAAGATGCCTTCGTCTTTCTATACCATATGAGGCACAGAGAAGCCCATGCCATTACCTCCCAGAATATGTATAATGAGAAGAGGTCACCAGCGAAGACCACGCCAAGTGCGCCGCCTATATAGAAGAAAGCGGCTACATGCTGACCCTGCTCTTTTACGTGCAGTGCATATAGCGTCATGCAAAATGACGCAATCACAAATACAAACGCAAAGATCAAGCTCAGCTTATCCACTCTGCCAAAAGTAAGCACATAATCGGAAACGGGAAAACTCCAGAACATCCCTTCGGTCATAAATGTGAGGTCTATAAGTGCCACTATCGGCAACATAAGCATGTATGCCTTCTGCCATCTGCCCTTTAGCACAGGTATCAGAAGCGCACCGAAGATGTATATAAGTCCGGGATGCAGCCACTCAATCATTGCTCCTCACCACCTGCGAAAATCCTGAATTCTAAATTGCATTTTGCATTTTGCTTTTTGCTTTTTTCAATGTTTCTCATAATACCCCTCCTCCTTCTGCAGCCAATGATGCCCTAACGCTTTTGATACGACGATGATGGCAATGCAACCAAAGAAACCATATATCGCAGAGAATCCCGGTATTTCCTGCCACATGAAGTCCGCATGAAAAGGTGTGAAAAATTGAAAGTGCACACCAGCTATCAGACTCATCGCAATGCAAGCATACATGATACCAAACAAATACTTCATTTCTATTTTTCTGCCCATTCCTATTTCCTCCTATCCCTGCATGCCCTCTATCAGCGATTTACCACGTTCTGAAAGCCGGTAGTATGTCTCATCTCCACGCTCCATCTTCTCCACAACGCCCTGATTGAGTAGCGATTTTGCCGCACCAAACCTGCCCGTTCCGCTCAGACCTTTAAGGACATTCGTAGGGTCTATACCGGTGTTCTCAGCGATCTCCGCAGGATACGAAGCTTCCGGATAATTATTATACAAATACATCATTATCTCACTTCTCACCCTGCTCTTTTTAAGAGACCGAGATATATCCTCAAATCCCGCTTTGCCTTCTTTATCAAACATTTTGTTTTTTATCCCTCCTAAAGATTTTGTTTTCTATCTGGCCAACCTAAAACCACACCACACCGTACGTCAGGTACAGGAACACATACATCGCGCTAAAAGCAATCGAATATAACATCGCAGTCCATATCGCTAATGTCCGTGTATCCTCTAAATACCCGCTCTTTTCTAATTCCAGCACATGACGCACAGGATTACCATGCAACAGTGTCGCACTTACCTGATCTATCAAAACCCTGGTTGCAAGCTCCGGGTTCTTACCAAAACAGCTCCACGAGTCCAAAATTTCATTCATTTCCATTTTTTTCCTCCTCCTCCCCTAATTTTCTTTTTCGTTTTATACCTAACCTAACTATAACAACAGCGTCCCGTATGCCATGTACAGGAACAAATACGCTACGGTAAAAGCAAGCGAATACAACATCGCAGTCCCTATCGCCAGGGTTTGGGTATCTTCTAAATACCCCTCCTTTTCTAATTCCATCACATAGCGCACCGGATTAGAAGGCAGCACTCTCGCACCTGCCAGATCAATTAATACCTTAGTTGCAATATCCGGGTTCTTACCAAAACATCTCCACGCACCAAAAATCCTATTCATTCCCATTTTCTTCTTCTTCCCCCCCCCCTAAACATTTCACATCCCCTTCTCCGCCACATACACATGTGCCTATATATGTACATATATGTGTATCCTTATAAAAGCTTTTCAGTTTTTTCTTATATATATAGTTTTGCTTTCGCCCCTTTATGATGCCATATATAAAACCCTTTCAGGGGCATTTAACCCACTTTTAATTGCTCCGAGCTACCTTTCTACCAATTTTAAATCCTTACTTAATTCGTAATTCGTAATTCGTAATTCGTAATTGATATTTGCTTATCATTTTTGAATGCTTTCGATCAACGATTTACCCTGTTCAGAAAGCCGGTAGTAAGTCGCCTTTTCTCGTTCTACCTTCTCCACAACGCCTTGTTTGAGCAGAGAATTCCCCACGTCAAACCTGTTCCCCATCCCCCTCAGGCCGCCCAGGATATTTGTAGGGTCTATGCCGGTGTTTCTGGAAATCTCCGCGGGATACGAAGCATTTGGATATATCTTATAGAGATACATTACGATTTCCGTCCTTACTCGGCTCCTTCTGAGAGAACGCAAGACCTCTTCAAATTGTAGTTTCTCGCTCATCCCTCGCTTTTCCCTTGCAGTTTTTCGAGCACATCAAATAAATTCTGTATCGAAAAAGGTTTCCACAGGTATTCCGCAGCACCCGCATCCAGCGCTGCATTCTTCTGCTCAGGCGTGCCCAATGCGGTGATAGCGATAATTAAAGCGTCAGGGTCATATTTCTTTATCTCCCGTATCGCTTGAATCCCATCCATCACCTCCATGACCAGGTCCATGGTAACGATGTCTGGCTTCAATTCTTTATATTTCTCCACCCCCTCCTTTCCATTAACTGCGAAGTCCACAACTTCGTATTTCTCCTTCTCCTGTCCTAACATCTCAGCCAGCATTTCGCGCATATATATCGCATCTTCCACAATCAATATCCTCTTCCTCTGCATTTTTTTCCTCCCTCTTTCATTATTGCCTTTTTGGGATATTAAAGAAAAAGTTTGAGCCTTTTCCAACTTCACTTGTTGCCCATACTATCCCGCCATGTAACTTTACATATTCCTTAACTATTGATAAACCCAGCCCAAGACTCCCTGACTTCCTGGTCAAAGAGGTATCAACCATGTAAAATCGCTCAAATATCTTCGGCAGATGGTCCTTTGGAATACCAATCCCTGTGTCTGCTATACATACACGTATATCTTCCCCTTTATCCTCAACCCGAATGTCTATTCTCGCTCCCTCCTCCGTATATTTAATTGCATTTGAGATCAAATTAGAGAATATAGCGGCTATCTTCTCCCTATCTGCCTGGATTTCTACCTCCGGCACGATCATGGAGATAACTTGCTTCTTCTTCTTTGCCACCGGTTCAAAGCTCTTAGCCACTTCCTGCACCAGTTCTGCGAGAGGGAACTCTTTCAAAATTAGGTCGGTCTTCCTACCGTCAATGGTTGCAAGTTCTAACATCCGATTAATCATCTTATCCAGCTCCATTGCGGATTGCTCGATGTTGTGAAGATATCTTCTTCCCGTGTCCGGGAGTTCACAGCGCTCCAACATACTTGCATAGCCTACAATTGGGGCAAGGGGAGTCCGCATCTCATGATATGCAACATTAAGGAAATCACGCTTCATCTTGTCTAGCTCAGTAAGTTTTTCGCATGTCTCACGCAGTTCGTCCTCCTTCCGCTTTAATACGGTAATGTCAAGTAAGGAGGCGATGCACTTGTTAGCCCCTGGGATTGGCTCTATCCAGGCATTCACATGTCTTATTTCTCCAGTGCGGTTAACGAACTTGAAAGGACAGCATGCTGGCGCTCGCCCTTCTCTTCTTTCCACGCAATAATTCTGAACCCTATCCATGTCTTCATCAGCGATGAAATCCGACCACTTCTTACCCTCTATTTCTTCCCTTGAATATCCGCTCAAGGTCTCAAATTCGTTGTTTGCCAAAGATACGGCTTCGTCATGTTCAATGACACACAAAGCGGTGAGTGCATGCTCGAAGATTACCCGATATCGCTCCTCAGCATCCCTTAACTCATCCTCCATTCGCTTTCGATCACTTATATCCCTAAATATCGTTAATTTTGATATAGTGCCAGTAATATTCTTCAAAGGTGTCTCAAAGAGGTCATAAGTCTTGTTATTCCTGCGTGAGTACCACTCCCACCTCACCGTCTTTCCTTTCATTACCTCTGTATTTTTGCACTGTGGACAGGGGTTATCCCTATTATGAAACACTTTATAGCAGATTTCGCCGACATGGTATCCAAATGCATCAATTAAAACCTTGTTCATAAACTCTACGTCATAGTCTTTTGATACAATGTACACGCCATCATCCATGCTCTCAAGTATCAAATTCAGGTTGTCTCGCTCCTCTTTTATCTCCTCTTCTCGCAATTCTTCTTTTGTTACATCTCTACTCACACGGACAGTGCCTATAGGTATGCCATCCTTGTCCTTTAACAATGCCGCTGACATACTGATATGTACCGGTTTTTTATCCTTATTTAACACAGTGGTCCTATAATTCTTGAGTTCACCATCTCTCAGCACAATTCTCATTATTTTCGCCGCTTCTTCCGGGTCAGCGAAAAGTTTTTTGTTGCTTGTCCCTATTACCTCCTCTGTCGTATAACCCATATAATCTTCTGCTGCGGCGTTCCAGGAACGCACTATTCCTTCCATATCCACAACAACAATTGCATCCGCAGAACTCTTAATTAGATCATCAAGATAATCTTTTGTTTCTCTTAGTTTCTCTTCCCCCTTAGCCTGCTTCTCGCTCACAAACCCGACAACATAGGCAACCAGAAGAAAAATGAGGCTCCTTTCGAAAATATCTATCAGAAGATCGTGGGTCAGAGGATCGGTTACAAGAATATAGCTTATGCTGAGAAAAAAGCTGAGAAAAAGAGCGATGTAAACTGCCTTTTTATGGTACCACACGCCAGCTAAAAGGATGGGGATATAGAAGAAATGGGTATATACCCCCGTTTCGCCCTCAGAAGCGAAATAAGCAGTTATGAGGACACATGCTAATACAGTGAAGAACAATATAAGGATTCTATAGTCCCATTTTTTTGACGTCTCCATTATTTTCTCCTCTCTACTCTATTTTCGCATTATTTCCGCCGCTTATTGTCTTTTTATTTGTAAGTAATTTATATTTTTATGAAATAAAGGTTATGGTAAAGGACGCATTCCAGGTTATTATTGGAATTGTCACCTTAATAGGATTTGTCTAATTGCGTACATCGCTTTCATCGCATTTTCGTATACTGCTCTACATTTTGGATTCCCGTCTTTCTTGACTGCACGAAGTCCACATCATCATGCCCGAGCTCTTTTACTACTCTCTTCACCACCTTCTCTGTCGCTTTACACTTCGCACAGGGTGGCGTCGTGCCAAATACTTCTATTCTTTACCAGAGCAACAAAGGACTCACTGTGGAAAAATATAGTAAGCAAAAAGAAATCTCTTCTCTCCTTGCTCCGTTCTGAAACTTCGCCGGGATAAAATTCATGTTTTTCGATTTTGATGGTTATCACGGATTGTTGATAAAAAAAAAATGTCAAATTTCTTCTATATAGCCTTATTTTCTCAACTTCACCGGGCTTTTTTTTCGCATTTTGCGAATAGAGCTGTTATATACCATATCTTCAAGTGGAAAAGCGCCAGAAAAGCTTTTATAGTGATCTGACCTTTTTGATGGTTACAGTAAAGGGGCATGGGCGAAGTGGAAGCGAAGAAGGATATGGTAACAAGGCATGATCTCCGTCATGATAGGCATACTGTCTCTCTACTAACAGACCAGTTAGTTTTTTCACCGAAATACAGGGGGAAGGTGTTGCTCGGTGAGGTGGCGGAAACGGCGGAAGAAATTATCCGGGAAACATGCAAAGAGCTCGATATTGAGATTATTGACATGGCTGGGAAGTGGTGGAGAGATATATCTCGGGGCAGAAGGGGCTAGAGAAAACGGATGTCATACGAGGGGAGCGGGGAGAAGGGAGCGGGGAGCGGTATAGTTATGAGAAGGCGGATACTGTACCGGTGGCAGTGATAGCTGAAGAAAAGAAGAAAACGCACAAAACCTGGTACACATCGCTTTATAACAAACTTTTTGGAGGGGAACATCAAAAATAGAAAAAAATCGAAAAGCTTTTATATACCTATGTCATACGTGTAATATAGTGTAGTTTGAGTCATTGGCACTCGCGCTTATGTACAGGCCTCGTACTTAAGTACAGGGTATAGTGACTTGTGTTCCAGGATTTTTTGGGCTCCTAAAGGGTGGATAGGCG
>CAZOEM010000117.1:0-7674 GCA_964578735.1 uncultured Halobacteria archaeon
TGTGTCTATGGGAATTATCAAAATTGGTAAATTATTTACAGGGAGTTCCCTAACAATACTTTTCTTTGGTATTTTTCCTGAGTTCATCGCTCTTTTCAAATCGTCCAGGCTGATTATACTGTAATTGTTTTTTAGATATTTCATATGCTCGTAGAAATGCTCTGGACTTACTGCCAACAACTGCGGGTCTGTCTTCAGGTTGATTACCCTGTGATACAGTAAGATGATGGTTCCGGGGAAAAGTCTGTTTTTCAATCTTTTTAAGTGTCTCGAAATCAATTGAGCAATATGGTAAATTTGGCTTGCAATGTAATACAATCTGACATTTTTAAGTGTAGTTATTAGCTGTTCTCTGTACAATGTTCCCTCATATATGGCTTTTATTCCCATTTCTATCATTATGATTAAATATTCCAATGTTCTCCAAATTGTCGCGCAGTGTTCTATCTGAATTCTCAGGATATATGATTCTAAATTTAGAAAGTGTTATTTCCTTATTTTCTTTTAGATTAATCAAAAAGGATCATCTCCGTTTTGCGTATTTTTTGCGTAATTCGGCAAGATGTAACGTATCCCTCGCTTCCCTTCTCCGACTCTAATCAATAAACCTTTTGTAACAAGTTGTGTCAGATCTATTGTAGCCGTCTTCCTTGATATATTATTTAAAGAAGTATACTCCTTGTTACTAATAGAGCCTTTCTTAATGACATCATCCATCGCTTTTATCTGCCTTTTATTAAGTCCCAATCTTTCCAAATCCAAAGTCCCGCCGCCAACATCTTCTACATATTTTACCCAGAAGAGCTGTTTGAATAATAGTACTTCTCGAGTTCACGTTGGTAGCATCTCGAATCCATGCGTTTGAAAATCGGAATCGAAGGTAAAGGGTGTATTAATATCCATTATTTTAAAATATGATACTGCTCTTTCATGATTCTTATCATTTTTATCACTCATGGCGATGAGGGCACTTGTATCTATATAAATATATCCCATTCACACCCTCCATTCATCTCTTTCGCTCCAGTCGCCCTCTTTGGTTTCAAAGCTGCCTATAATTTCAAATATCGTATCCTTCTCTTTCTCTGCCTCTTTTTCATATTTCCTGATATACTCCTTTATAGCAACTTTAACGAGGTCTTCCAAAGGCATGTTCTTACGCTGAGATATGCGTTTTAATATGGCATGTGTTACCTCATCAATCTTCGCATGAATGTTTTTTATCTCGGACATTTTTTATAATCCCCATTACATTGTTATTCAATTCTCATAACATATAAATCTTTATCCGATACCGATAGGACTTCTTTATTCAACAGAATATGAAATCGCAACAATCTTCTTTCTCCAGACATCAAAAATCGTCATAGAAGGAAAAATTTTAGCAGATCGTTCATTTTATTATTCCTTCAGGCATACAAAACAAAGTCTCTTCTCTTATTTTTCATGTTTCGGTTTAACCGCGCGGACAGTGATGAGCACCTCATAATCGGGATCATAATAGTCCAGCTCTTTTTTTCTGAGCTCTTCTGCCGCCAGCCCGTGCAGGAATGCAATAGCAGTTAGTACATTACCATGCGATTGCACTTCCACATCTTCCGGCTGGAAGACTTCTCCAAATAGCCGTTTTGCCGACAGTGAGGTGAACCGCCAGTAGTCGCCCCAGCGGTCCATGTCGTAGCGATTGATTTGACTGATGCCTGGCATCGTGGCAAGTAAGACACCACCCTGCTTGAGCGCAGCATAGCAGTTGGTAATCGCTTCTGACACGTCATAAATGAAAAGGAGGGTCTGAGTCAGAATCATGCAGTCGAAAGTTTCTTGAAAAGATGCACGACAAGGGCAGAAGTTCCCTCTTTTGCTCAATTATCTCCTTTACAATTATGATTGGCACCAGCTTGTTCTTCATGGTAGACATGATTTCTATTTTGTCCTCGAGATATTTAAAGATTTCTCACCACCAGGAGTAGAATAACTATATACCCCGCCTTTCGGTGAAATGAGAAATGAGGCCAAAATGATCTCACGAAGATGTAACATATTCCATGCTCAACAATCGCCCATGTTTCAATTTTATATTACTTCGTGAATCGGGTGGTTATAAAAAGGAGCTAAACAAATACGATATATCTATCTTTGAAATTAAAAAGGTATCGTTGCTGCATCAATTAAGAATTCTTTGATTTCATCGCCGGAAATTTCTTCCCCTATATATTCAATAGGTTCCGAGTAATCAATATCTTCAAAATAACAGAGCTGTTCATGAAAAAGCTTTTCATTAAAAAACCCTTTGAATAACTCGCCTGCTCTGTTTGCGATTTTTTTTATACTATAATAGCCTTTCATTAAAAAGTATAAATCAACATAATCTTTCCAATTTGCTCTGCCGCCGAGAGCATACGCTTTCATAGCAGCTAAATCAAGAAGAGGCGGAATTTTTATTATTCCGTTAAAATCTATGAAATCACTTAGCTTATGTGGGAAGTTGAAAAAAGTTATCTTAACAGAATTTATCATTAAATGAATTTGATCAATATCTTCATAGATGAGTTCATCAACAATAAAATTGTTTTTTTCAATAATATATTTTATACTCTTCCTTTTTACACTGCCATACGTGAATAAATCGTAATCCATTGATTTTCGATGTTCAATTATTAATGCAATTGCTGTGCCTCCAACAAGATAATATTCTTTTGAAAACATCTTTACTAGAGGCAGTAATTCCTTTTGTTCTTTAGTTAGGACTTCGTTGTGCATTTCTCTTAAAGTATAGTTTTAAAAAATTAATAGTCCTTGTCCTATAATTTACTCTCTTCTTTGCAATTTGCTTATAAAAAATATTTGCAACCCGCTCTATTCCAACCAGATCAAATAATTTTTTTATGCTTTTTTCATTGCCATAGTTCAATATCATCTCAACCAGAAAATCTATGCTGATATTCTCTTTTTCCTCTTCTTTAATCCACCAGAACAGTGAGTGGTTTTCACGGATAAATTCTTTTATTTCTGGGGAATTCATCTTTTTTCATTGCCTCATATGTGTCATTTATTTTCGTTTGTTTTTGTTGTATATAAAGTATAACTTTTACCTATAAATTTAATTTAGGACACAGATAGATGTACACGGATTTAATTTTTTTCCGTGTTAATCTGCGTTAATCTGTGTCTATTATAAGCCATTTCCTTGTAACGAGACAGTGACCTCACACTACAAACTGGATTGCCTTTCGATTCGACCGCAAGTGCCGTTTTTGTATGCGCTATTCAAATCTTTGGGAAAGTTGGTGCAGGGCTCTAATACAATAGTATAGTGGTCGCGCCAACCACCGTCCTGGTAATAGTAACTGATGATCTGGCGAGATTGCGATAGCGGGATGCAATTTCCAGAGAAAATTGATGGGTTCGTCCGAGAGATTCGTAATGCAGTATTTGATCAGGAATTTTGAATCAGTATTATCCAAGACGCATTCCAACGATACCTCTAAATATCTTTCTATTTATTGCACGCATTAGCGTGAAATCTTCATATCATTAAAGGATTCCACCACCACTCATTTTCTTCATACCATTTTATTGTATATTCCAAAGCATCTTCGAACACATGTTCCGGTTTCCATCCCAAATACTTTATTTTTGTAATATCTAACGAATATCTCCTATCGTGTCCTAATCTATCTTTCGTAAATTCAATTAAACTTTTTGGTTTATTCAACTCCCTCAGGATCAGATACGTTATCTCTAAATTTGTTTTCTCATTCCCAGAACCAATATTATAAATTTCTCCAAATTTCCCTTTTCGAGATACTAAATCAATTGCTAAACAGTTATCTAAAACATATAACCAATCACGGATATTCA
Organism: uncultured Halobacteria archaeon; assembly: GCA_964578735.1. GTDB lineage: Archaea > Halobacteriota > Syntropharchaeia > Alkanophagales > Methanospirareceae > Methanophaga. The sequence continues at coordinate 3,862 of CAZOEM010000117.1, forward strand.
ATCCATCTCCATAAACAGGTAACGGCTTATTCTGTAATGCATTTGTTATAAACAGAGGGATAAGCTTCTCCGGGTATTGATAAGGTCCGAAATTAAGAGCGTATAAGTTCCAATAACATCGGTTTTAACAAAAACTCCAGCTTCTATTATTGAACGGTCTACATGAGCCTCCGCGGCAAAATTAATAAATGGGAAAATGCTGGGCTTGAAGAGATACAGACCAGTTATAACAAGATTACTCTTCGGTTCCATTGGTTTTTCTTCAACTTCCATTATTTCACCATCTTTATTTACGATGGCTATACCAAACTTCTCCGGAGTTACACTTTCCGCTAAAACTAAGCAAGCATGAGCACCAGATTCTTTAAAATATTCAAGATGCTTCTTCATTCCCTCTCTAAATATATTATCACCGAGATGTACAACAAAATCATCACCATTAACAAAATCCTCCGCTATTCCTATTGCGTGTGCTATTCCCCTTGGAGCATCCTGTTCAATAAATGTAATTTTCACATCCCATTTAGAGCCATCACCAACAGAATCCACGATTTTTTTTATGGAGAAGGATATATAGTTCTTATAAACTTATCCTGGTCATATACATCCATATTTCCATAAATTACCTGTACATTTCTATCTGCCAAAAAACTATTAACAATAGTTTCAACTGCATCCGACTCATACCAATCATCTGAGTTTATAATACCGATTAGTTCTCCAGTCGCCAATTTCAGGCCTTTATTCATTGCGTCATAAATACCCTCATCACTCTCGGAAACTAAAATAGAAATTTTGCCTTTATACTTATCTATAATCTCTAACGTCCTGTCAGTGGATTTTCCATCAATGATAATATATTCTATGTTAGGATATGTTTGATTAATTACGCTTTGTATTGTTTGTTCAATTGTCTTTTCGCTATTCAAACAAACGGTTATAATAGATACTAAAGGTTTATCTTGGTCTTCCATTTCATTTATTGCTCTTCAGCTTGCTGTTTTAGCGTGAACTTAGCCTCAGCTTTTTGCCGTGCCCAAATCCCCGCTTTCGCTCTTAGGCTATCATCACGTAAAAACAGTTCAACACCATTAGCCAAATCAGCCGGGTTTTTATATTCGGCAACATATCCCGCTTTCATGTGCTCTACCCGTTCTGGTACACCACCAGTATTAAAAGCTATAACAGGAGTGCCACAAGCCATTGCTTCCAGAACAACTAAGGGGCAATTGTCAGCTAATGTGGGATATAAAAGGATGTCTGAGTCTGAAGCCGCAAAGTATTCTGCCGTCTTAACTGCCTCGTATATAGATTAATACCCTGAAGTCCACATTTATAGTTCTGTTTAATTATATCTCCGCTAACCTAAATACGAATCGTCCTGTCCTGTAATGCCGGTGACTACAGTTTTTGTCATTCTTCTTCCTTTTCAAGATGTCTTGCAATGTACTTTGCAAATTCATCAAAGTCTACAAGGTTGTTTTGCATGCAAGTATGAAGTTCTCCTATATCCACTTCTTCATACATGTGCACCGGTATATTTCTAAAATCAACGTATTTCTTCATGCTCACAATCTTTCTAGAGATTTTCTCTTTCTTATCCATTCTAAATCCCTCTTTCGGCAACCTTTTTTAAGAACTCGGCTGCCCATCTTTTATCATAGTACCGCCTATCGAGAATTGTAGACTAAACCGCTTGGGCTTGCTCAGTGATTCATCCAGAAAAACCGCAATATCCACATCGCTCAGTTTCCCTTCCCTTCCTTCCGCTACCGAGCCGAAGAGGTATGCAAGTTTAACACGCTCTTGCTTATTTAGAAATTCCACAACCCTCTTCTCCTGACCTGTTAGCTTATTCGCCATTTTAGCATATGCCTCGATGTCCCCACCATTTTTTTCTACTCATTTAAAAGTATATCTCTGGGCTTAAGTATTATTCACCTGACTGGATTATATATTTCCGGCAGTTCAACCGCCTTAAAATCATCCTCATTCCTCGTTACTAGGATTAGTCCATTCCTCTCTCAAACTCCTCACTTCTTCTTCAATGTTTACCTCTAAATCTTTGTAAAACATATTGTACGCCCACTTCCATCAGCTCCTTCTTTTATTTGGATGTATATTAAAACCCATCTTTTTGTCTTGCTCAAATCTATCCAATATATGGGCATACAACCTCAAATAGTTGTCCACTTGTTGTTTTAGCGTGAACTTATCCTCAACTCTTTGCCGTGCCAAAATCCCCGCTTTCGCTCTCAACACATAATCACGTAAAAACAGCTCAACGCCAGTAGCCAAATCATCCGAGTTTTTATATTCGGCAACATATCCCGTTTTCAGGTGCTCTACCAATTCTAGCACACCTCCCGTATTAAAAGTTATAACCGGCGTGCCACAAGCCATTGCTTCCAGAACAACTAAGGGAACTCCCTGTAAATAATTTACCAATTTTGATAATTACCATAGACACAGATTTCACAGATTTACACAGATGTTACTGTCTTGATTATTAAGTTTTTACGGGTTCATAGAATAAAAATTAAATTTAAAAAGCAATACGCTACTTTAAATCTGTGTTAATCTGCGTTAATCGGTGTCTTAAAAATCATTGGAAAATGATACTGTTCTGGTAAATTAATATTCGTGAGTTCCCTAAGGGGCAATTTTCTGCTATGGAGGGGAATATTAATAGGTCAGAAGCTGCATAATATCCCGCCATTTTGATTTCCTCGTATATATCGGGGGTAGATACCCAGTCTATATTATTTTTAATTTTTCTGTCCATGTTTTCTGGTGATCCGAGATTTAAACGTATCCTGTATCATAATTTAATTCTTTTTCCGCGTCCGGCAGCGTCATCTTAAAAAGAAGGTTAATAAACTGCTTTTCTATTTGAACCATTATATCTTCCGAAAATACCCCTATCTTCTTTAGAATGTCCATTTTGTTCAAAGTAGCTAATTTATCTATCAATACAATAGAAGAACGAACAAGCCCTGTATTCGTAAAATAATCCGCTTTTCCATCCACGATATACATTGCATCATCTAAAATCACTTTCGGGATTACAGAACTAATAGCCATAACAATATAATCACCATATCGCTCTCCCTTTTCTAAAAGCACGGCGGGCCTCACTTTTATTTTTTCCCGCTCTACAAAGGGAAATTTTACAAGGATGATGTTCCCCTTTTTATACATCTTTCTTCTTTTCTATATGCTGTTGATACAAATCTTCTCGAGGATCATTCCAGAACTCAAAAGCAGAAGGGAAGAAAAAACGGTCTTCTTCCTCTTTTCCTTTAGATATATAAATGACAATCCCCTCGTCTTCTGGTAGGTCTATGGCTTCTAATGGCTTTATCATACCGTCTTTTACAACTGCTCTTATTGCTAACATTTTAATCTTTCTCCTCTTCTTTTACTCTTTCTTTGCTTTTCTTGCATAAAAAGTATTCCTTCTCTTATTTCCATATTCCATACTTCCTCCTCTTTTTTATTGTATATAAAGTATAACCTTTCTTCTATTTAGGACACAGATTTACACTGATTTACGCGGATTTATTTAAGTTTAACATTGTTGATTTTAAAGATAATCAAATCAACCTCAAACCCCTCTCGATATCTTCTTTTGAACAGACGTAACTGCTGATCTTCAATCCTCTCACTTTCAGCATATCCTTAAAACTCTCTATGTCCATACACGCGATTTCCGCCGCTTTTGAAAGCGATATATCTTCCCTCAAATAAAGCTCTAACCCTATTTCCACCTTTAACCCCGGCTTTAAATTCAAAAGAGCTCTGAATGCATCC
>CAZOEM010000118.1:0-7671 GCA_964578735.1 uncultured Halobacteria archaeon
GATCCGTACTAAAAACCTCTCTGCATCTTCAACAATGGATTCGGCTTCTTCTTCATTAATATTCTTTTCGATATCATAATCCGCAACTTCTCTTCTATCCTTTGCATGGCTCAAAGCACGACCATAAACCTCCTCTACAAACCCTTTCTTCACGAATTCAAGACCAAATTTTAAGATAACCCCTTTATGTGCCTTTGGATATATCTCTTTTAAAGATAACAGTGCCTTCGCAGAATAAAACATCGAATAATAAGCTCTACTAGCTGCATCATTGTAGAACCCACCTTCAAGGAGATATACCGCCGCCTCTAACTTCTCTTCTGCATTTTCGATATACTTTTTATACAATCTTTACGCCTTCCTTCATCACGTTTTTTATAAACGGATTTTCTGCTTTTAAATCATCTAATCCGAGAACCTTTGTCGAAATATATTCTTCCTCATCTAATAATACATCAAATGCCAATCCAGTCATAGCTCTCCATCCTTCTGCTTCATCTCCTTTCCATATAACCAAAATATCAATATCTGACTCTTCTTTCGCCTCGCCTCTTGCAACTGAGCCAAACAAGATGATGCTATCTATTTTATCCTCATATCTTATCAACGCCCTTCTCACAAATTCTTTCACCGCTTCCTGATATTCTTCTTGGAGTTCAAAAATCTTTGCTTCCCCTCCTCTACAACTTCCTTCCAGACCGCGGGCGTAATGAGAATCTTCCCATAAAATTCTTTCAAAAGCTCTAAATGTCCAATCCATGCAAGATGAATCAAGGTGGAAGAATCACTGACGGCTTCTTGCATACTCAATGTCCTCTTCCAGGTTCTTCTCTGTATAGTGACGTCTGATCTGTCGCAGTCCCAAAAGTTCTTCAATATACGCTCCATTTCTCCACTTACTCCTTCTGACATTCTTTTAGTTCCACAGTCATTATTCTATTATTTGTTGCTTGCACTATATTAATATTTCCACAATCTTTTCTTCGTTCTCGGATGAATTGGATATATTATAGGAATATTGAATTCGTGGTAAACCAATACTAACCCATCTAAAATGCCATTTAACCTATTTTTAGCATCCACAATTGTATTGCCAGTAATTGAGAGCATTCCCGACTTGATATTTCTATTATAATGCGTAATCGTTGCGTTTCATTCATTTTACTTAGCCCACGTTACTTTTCACCCATCTCTCTTTACTCATCACCCGTTACCCATTACTCATTGTCCTCTCGCCCTTTGCCTTTTGTCGGACATTTTTTAACCACAGATTACACCGATTTATTTTCGAGTACAAAAGTTTTTGCTATTTTTTGTAGGCGTTGGTTAACGATTTCGGACATGGCTTTAACTTATCCCTTTTCAAACATTTTCGAGCATTTTTAAAAATTCTTGATATTCTTCATGACCGAGCCTGAATCCTTTTCTAATCATCAAATCCACTTTATCTCTTGCTTCTTCTTTTTTCAACTTCCCCCTCCTTAACATCAAAAATATCAGAAAAAGTGCGCCATGTACTTCTATCCCAAAAACCTTTCCTACTTCTCTGGCTATGGTTTCATCCAAAACTGCTATGCCTCCTTTATTTTTTGCTAAGGCAAGCACTTCCAACTCACCTTCATGCAGCTCTTCCTTCAGACTTTTTAACATCTCCTTGAAACCATTCTCTACCTTTATGACCTTAATAACCTCATTCCTTACCAATTCATCCGAAATTATTGCATCGGCATCGCCCCTGATTTTCCCTCGTGTTACAACTTGCTCATAAACTTGTGTAGGCATGATCTTTTCTCCTTCTAACAGCTCGAAAAACCAATTTAACCCCACTTTATTCAGATATATCAAAGGAGAGGAATCGAAGATCCATATCATTTATTTCATCGCCGCCTCGAAATCTTCCCTTATATCTTCAATGCTTATGTGCAGAGAGATACCTTTTTCCTTTATCAAATCCATCATCTCTCTAACTGAGATATCTGCTATTTCCGCTGCCTTCGCCAAAGATACTTTTTTATCCCTGAACAACTCCAGTGCATGTTTTTTTAATTCCTCTTCCATTCCAATGTCCAAAATTCTCCTTATCAAAGCTGATCTCTCCATCTTCTCAATTCCAATCAGCCTTTCGAGTTTTCTTTCTATCTCTTCCGTAGGTCTAATGGATATAACTTTTTGCATGTTTACTTATTTAATTTCTGTATACTTAAAGTTACCCGTGTTTTTCGCGATAGTTTTGACGGTTTTCATATTATCTTTAGGATGAAAGGCAAATGGCTAAGGGCAAAAGGTTTTCGCCCGTGCCGAAATCAATTTTGAATTTGGAAGCATTCCAGATTTGATATTTCTATACATCCTTTCTCTATTCTATCTCCTTAAACTTAAATGTTTCTTTTTGGATATAAACCGCAAGATCTTTACCCTTCTGCCAAACTCTAAGTTCTTTAAAACCTCCTTTACTCATTACCCTTTCGCCTCGTGCCTTTTAGCCTTTTGCCCCTGTGTTCTTCGCTATTCTCTGGACGGTGTTCATTTCAATCACCCTTGAGCATTCTTTCAATCTCATGAACTAATTTCTCCGCTCTTTCAACTGCATTCTCCGCTTCTCTTATTGAAATTGTTCCCGCAGTGTCATATATTGTGGCGTGCCTCTTTCTGCGCATCCTATCCAAAACAATGACATCTTCTTTTCTTAAAAACAGTTCTGCAAACCTGACCACAGAAATATGCTGATTCCTACCAGAAGGTCTGTATCCTTTTGAAAACATAAGTGCTCTAATTACCTGCAACATCGCATTATATGCGATTGAGAAAGCCCAATCAACGTCCTCTCCAAAAACGCTCTTTGCAACTTTTATATCTCTCTTCGCAAGATTTAAAGCATCTTCTACCTTTTTCTTATCCACAGGCAACCTTTTTATATATCCTTCCCTCTCAAGTTCATCTAAGGTCACTCCGATCACCTACCAACATAATCTTTGGCTCTTTTAGCACATTTAAGACAAATGGATCTTTATTCCTTTCCCTCCTTTTAAATTCTTTTGCTGTAAACAGCACATAATTTATCTCCCTCGATAGTTTCTTTTCAACTTCTCTTATCTTTATTATAAGTTCGTCTTCATTTACATCTCCAATTATGAAGACATCAATATCGCTATCCATTCCCGCTTTCCTGTTTGCAAAAGAGCCATAAACGAAAGCCGCCTTTACACCTATTTCAATCAGACTATCTCGCAATTCTTTTGCTACTCCCTCTGTCTTTAAAATAATACTCGCTAACTCGTTGTAGATAGGCATTTTTTTGTTTACCGCATAATATCTCAAGTTCCCCCTTCTTTCGCTTTTCAATAATCCTATCCCCTCCAAATTCGCTAATTCTCTCCGAATCGCGTTTATGTTCTCCTCAGTACTTCTTGCAATTTCCCTGACGTACATCTCTCTCCCCGGGTTCATCATGAACAATGTTAGTAGCTTTACCCTTGTCTTAGATGTGAACAACTTGTGAAGCATGTATAACAATAGTATTCGTTTGTATAAAAATGTTATTCAATATCTTCCTTTATCCAGTTATATATTTTCCCCTTTGAAAAGCCCATCGCAGCGATAATTGTAGATACAGCAAGCATGAGATAGCCAATAAAGGACCCAAAGAAATCAGGTAGTTGTTGCTGTATATCAGGTTCAAAGACGTTATGAGCAGTCCCAACGCAAATCCGGCAACCGAGAATATGCCGTCTGTGGTAAGAACATCTTCTTTCTTGATTTTTATGGCGATTAAGGCGCAGATGATTACGGTTGCGGTTATTACATAAGGGGCGAGTTCTTTAAACATTGCGGGGGATCTCCTATTTGTGTGGGTGTGAGGATGAGTTCTGACACCTGACAAATTTATGGGTATATATGACGTGCAAGGATATAAAACCTCAGCTTGCTAAATACTTCTCAAAATGAGAAAATATTCCTCTCTTGTCATTCCAACCGTTTTCATGTTTTTTCGTATGACGGTAACGGGGATTTCATCGTATTTTGGAATGACTACGGCTCTTTTTGCATTTTCGTGGTGAAATATCAAATGATCCCCTTTCTGCCTAACGAAAACGCATCCATATTTCTCGAAGATTTTTACTTGTATCTGCCAATTACTGGGCTTTATTTTCATCCCCTAGACCTCGGCAGAGATTGATAGCTCCTCGAATCCCACGATCTTCTTCTCTGTTTTCAGTACTTCATCCTCTATGACATAACCAGCTTCTGCCAAAAGATCTCTCAACGTCCCAATCTTGGCTGTTTCTTCCAGTTGTATCTTTATAACCTCTCTCAAATTCCTCTTTGCTTCCTCAGGTGTATGGCCACAACTCGCGATATCCAGCTCTGGGCAGTATGCTGTGAACATGCCCCCTTCCTTCCATATTTCAAGAGTAGCGATTATCTTTTTCATTGTATAATAAAGTATATTATTTCTTTGGTAAAGCTTTCTTTACACTTTTTCTTTTTTTCAAAAAGAAAACCTGTGCTAAAAGAGAAACAAGTTGACAATATGATAGAGGAATTACACTCTTCACGCAATCCGTAGACAAAATACATTTGTATCCAAGTATGCACGTAAATTCACTCTTCTATCTCCTCTAACACTTTCTCTATCTCTTCATGCTTTATTTGCCGCCCGATTTCCGACTTCAACATTCTTCGGTAGTATACCGGAGAACCTATCATACCATACTCCTCCGCGAGATGAAGTATCCCAGCACGGAATGCCTCCGCTTTTGTAGTATAATATCCCTTTTCCACAAGTTCCTCTAACATCCTTGCAGTAGCTCCTCTAACCCTAACAGTTATCGCCAATTCATCCATTTCATATCACCAATATCATATTGACTTCGATTATATGTAAATTTTATATCAATAAAATGTTCCCTTAATCCAATCAATTATTATCACGCAGAGACAATATATGAACCATGTTCATATTTGGACACATAGGAATTACACTTGGCGTTGCATTCATATTATTCCAGTTCGTTCTTCCACGGATTGGGATAAGACCGAAGAGAACCAATTATTTGTTCATTGCGATTGGAGCGATCCTCCCAGACCTGATAGACAAGCCGATAGGACGTATTCTGCTTGGCGAATCGGTAGCAAATGGAAGATTGTTCGGGCATACGCTGCTCTTTGTATTGATATTGGTAATGATTGGATTCTTCTTCAAAGATCATCGCGATGCAGTTTTTTGCCTTTCATTCGGTGCGTTTATGCACCTGATAGAGGATAGGATGTGGGAAATGCCCACAACATTATTGTATCCCTTATACGGATTCGGGTTTCCAAAAGGGACAGTAATAGGTGAAAACTGGTACGAATATTTTCTTCTTGCGTTTACCAAGTCATACGTGCCCGCGCTGTCTTATGTGTTTGCATCTGAGATTATGGGTACTCTTATTTTGGTCGGTCTTGCAGTTTTTTCGATTTCTAGAGTGTTTTTCAACGGGTTTGGTTATCGGACGCTTAACCACAGATGGAGAGAGCGGTAAGTAAAATTCGTTCTTTTGGGTAATGCGTAATGCGTGATGGGTAATGGGTAATGCGTAATGTGTATACGTAATCGGTAATGCGTTATGCGTAATGGGTAAAGGTTAAACTTGATATTAGCTTTGGCATGGGCATTCGTAACTTCGTATCCGGCACGTTCTCCTTGTATGTCAACCCCATAATAAACCTTTCTTTTAAAAAGTTTTAAAAACTTTACCAAAGAAATATTTCTTTTTGCGAAGCAAAAACTTGCGTAAGCAATTTTTAGTAAAGGTTTTTGCTTGCAAAAAAGTTTGTCCATACCTGCAACGATTTTCGTTATCTTTGTTAATGCGTGTGCTTCATCGCCGGGATTTATGCGTTCAGGCGAGTACCCGATTTTAAAATCCGCACCGCATTTTAGTCCTGATTCATTTTCTAAATCTAAAATGGTTGCAACAACTTCTTCGGTAACGCCTGGATAAACGGTTGATTCCAATACCACGGTGGCACCGCTCTTTAGATTCTTGCCGACAGTTTCAGCGGCGGATTTGACATATCGCAAGTCTGGCGCATTAAATTCGATTTCGTTACGGGTGTGGGCACAGCAACAATAACAAAATCCGCATGTTTTATCTTAGAGGGGTCTGCAGTGAATTCTATGTTGCCTTTGTCGTTTTTGTTCAACCTCTTTACCTTTTCTTCGTCTATGTCGAAAGCTATTGTCTTTAAATGTGAAGAGAAGGCTTCAGCTAACGGCAGTCCTACATAGCCTAAACCAACAATACAGACCGTTTTGTTTTTCATATGTCCTCTATATTTCTGTTCACGGCTTGCAAACCGTTAACCCTTCCACTCTTTCAAAATCAGGATCGTTTGTTGCGATGTTTGTTATTCCATGCTGCGTCATCGTTGCAACATGTATGGCATCATTCGAGAGTAAACCATATTTTTTATTTTTGCATAATCTACCGTATCTCCAATGGTCAAAAGTTTCATAAAGAAAGATGTTAGCATCTACGAATACCCTTGTTCCTGACTCTATCTTGTGCAGCATTAAATTGGCTCCAAATCAGAACTTTCTATTAGCTCTTTCACCCACCTTCTATTAGAGATCCTCATCATCCCTTCTAATCTCTCAACTGGGCTCTTCTTCACCTCTATCTCCACTTCCTCTCCTTCCTTCAAATCGAGCTTTTCCAATGGTTTCAAAATGCCCTCTTCATATATCGCTTTTGTTCTTGTTGCCATATTCATCACCAGGACTAATTTTATCTTCGCAATTAAGAATCTTTTCTTCTAACCCCCTCCGGAATCCTGTTTCTTCTTACATACGCGCCGATGGCAAATGCAATCGTGAATACCGACAGAACTATTAGAATAGGCGTTAATCGTATTCCAAACGGCGTGTAGTTCAATGCCAGGCCTAATAAAGGCGTGATCGCAATGCTGAGTCCAAAGTTGAGCGCTATTCGTTCAATTCCATCCAAATCGTCTTTCCGTGGGAATAAGGCGGCGATTAATGCGTAGCCGAGTAGGAAGAGGACTAAATAAAGGAAGACCAAGGATTAGTCGTATTGGTGTTTCGTTTAACGGCGAGATTAGAACAAAAGGTATGCATAAAATGGTGCAAAAAAAAACACAAGTGCGAAGTCTTTTGGGCAGTGTGTGGCGTTATTTTATATTGCAATTTTCATGCTCTCTTCACCAATTCATCTTTTCTTCTTCGCATAAAAAAGATTGACTTCGCTTTCGTTCACCACTCGTCAATTGGTATCCCTTCCCCTTTTCCCAGTTCCTTGAGAGACTGATTGAAGCACCGAAAAGCCTCTTCATCTAAGAGAAGTTCTAGAGTCTCAAGCTCTGCTTGCTGCACTTAAACCTTTTCTAACATTCGATTCATCAAAAAACACTTTGTTCATTTCGTAATCGTAATGCTGCCCCGTGTGAATTAAAACTTCGTCAAGCTCTTTTCTTAGTTCTCTTGATAAAGGTGCGCACTTTATAAAATTTGGTCTTGCTCCAACAATAGATGCTATTTTCATTTTTACTACCTTTTATAACCACAGATTAACACAACACTTTTTCTTTTTTCCAAAAAGAAAATTTAGCCAGTGCTAAAAGAAAATCTTGTTTCTTTAGTCAAGTTTTTAAAACTTTCTGAAAGAA
>CAZOEM010000119.1:0-7569 GCA_964578735.1 uncultured Halobacteria archaeon
AAAAATCATTGGAAAATGATACTGTTCTGGTAAATTATTATTCGTGAGTTCCCTTGCATTCTAAATATCCACTTAGGTAAATATTTATACTTGAATATACATATCTAATATGTAAAGGTATACCCGCCTTGACTCAGTTTGGAAGAGTGCGCGGCTGTAGTGTGGCGCTAGATCACCTCCCAAAGATCTTATAACCGCGCGCGGACACCGTGCTGTCCCCGGTTCAAATCCGGGAGGCGGGATTTTTTAGTAAAAATGATAGAAATGAAGGAACTATTGAAGAAATTAGCGGAAGCACATGGCGTTTCCGGTCGCGAAGGCGAGATAAGAGCAATTGTGGAAGCAGAACTAAAGCAATATGTGGACGAGATGAAGACTGACCGGTTGGGTAATTTGATAGCGACTAGACGGGGTAAAAAACCGTCTGTTATGATTGCCGCGCATCTCGATGAGATAGGGCTTATGGTGAAGCATATAGAAGACGAGGGATTCATGCGATTCTCAACCATTGGTGGCTGGTTTGATCAGACACTGCTAAATCAAAGGGTGATTTTGCAGGCCGATAAAGGTGTTGTATATGGCGTTGTCGGTTCAAAACCACCACATAAAATGAAGCAGGAAGAGCGGAGCAAGATGATCAAATGCGAAGATATGTTCATTGATGTAGGAGCTCGTAGCAAAGAGGAAGTAGCGCAAATGGGCATCGCTATTGGAACACCAGTCACTATAGATCGGCATTTTGTAGAGCTCAAAAACGGTATTGTTACCTGTAAAGCATTTGATAATCGAGCAGGTGTCACGATAATGATAGAAGCACTTAAAAGGATGAATACGGAATTTGAGGTATATGCAGTGGGGACGGTACAGGAGGAAGTAGGACTGAAAGGAGCACGAACTGCCGCTTTCGAGCTTGACCCCGATGTGGCCATCGCAATAGATACCGATATAGCAGGTGGGCACCCGGGAATAGAGAAGAAAGACACGACCGTAGAGATAGATAAAGGTCCGGTAATCACTGTTTCCGATGCCTCGGGCCGTGGTATAATAACGCCACCCTCGGTCTTGAAATGGCTTAAAGCGGCTGCATCTCTCTATAATATAGAATATCAACTCAGTGTATCGGAAGGTGGTATGACAGATGCAGCGATAATTCATCTCACAAGAAGTGGTATACCCACAGGTATTATCGGTGTGCCCACAAGATACATACATTCGCCTGTGGAGCTGATAGGCCTGAAGGACATAGATAAATGCGCGGAGCTCATTGCACGGGCTGTTGAGCATGTTGGGGATTACTTTTAATTCTTTTCTTTACTATAGACCGATCATCTTTCAGCGGCGAAAAATGTAACTATCTCTATCTCGGATTCATTAGCAACAAATTTACTACTATACAAGCCCTCACATGTCTTTGTCGTTAGATTATACTGCATCCCAACCCGTACAAAGAAACTATCATAGCTCGATACGGAACTCGGATCCAATTTGAGATACCAATCAACATGTTTATCGTATAATACCGGGTTATACCTATATGAGGGGGTGGAAGACCGATAAAATATGCCTTCGGAAAAACCTGATGGGAGATATATTTTGCATTCCTTATCCTCTAAGATACAATTTAATTCTTCTTCTGTGCCTGTTCTCAATCTCGTATCTTCATTCAGACCAGGATATTTCTGCTTTATTATTTCTGTTGCAATATTCTCTATTCTCTTAATATCCCCATCCGTAACGTGAGGCAGTTTATCTCTGAGCTGATAGCCGTAAATGCTTTCTTTTTCCTCCACATTCATCTTTTCACCTGATATGTTGATTTCATAAAAATCAATTCTTTGAATTTCATTACAATTATAGAGTCTCTTGTAATAGTAGGATGCAACGTGCATTAGCGGCAAATGCTGGTCCAGTATAAAATACTCTCCGTTCAATTTCACCGCTACCGCTGCATGCCCACCCGATTTGTTATCGTTGTAAAGTTCAATATCAAGAAGATATACGGGTTTTATGTCAAGATTTAGAAGTAAAGAAGCTGTTAGGAGTGCATAATCCGTACATATACCATCGCTTTTATTTACCGTTTCAATAGGACTTTGAATTTTCCCTTCCCGGACCAACGCTTTCGTTTTATTATAATCTATAGTTTCATGCACCCATTTTAGCACGTTCCAGGCTGTATCTGAGGTTGTATTGCCTTCTAAAGGGCGAGAAAAATGCTCAACAGGAGCTAACATGGCAGCACAAAGGCCACATTTAAACGCCTCCGCATCAAATCTGTCTCTCCAATTCATCACAGGATTCGTGTTTATTACATTCACTTCATAGCTATCACGTAATCCATCGCTATCGCTATCACTGCTTTTTGGATTGCATCCATACGTCAGCACTTCTTCTCCGTCGCTTAGGCCATCTGCATCGGTGTCTGTATTAAACTTGTCAGTGCCTATCCATTCCTCGTAAAAATCATACAGGCCATCACCATCTGTATCTCTATTCGCAGATGCCGCGATCGTAGAAGATGCAACAATCAATACTAATACCGCCGTCAAAACCACCACAAAAGCTTGTTTCATCTTTTATTCACCCTCTCTAACAAATATGACGACTTTAGGTATTAAAAGGTTTTCGATAATTGCAGAATATAAATTATAAAAGTAAATAAATCTGAGCCAATGACAAATACTACCAAATTCCACGTAAATCCCAATTACCAAATCCCATTCTTGAAGAAGACATAAAGGAAGCCCAGGAGATTATAAATATCCTGGGTACTATCTATCATTAATAAAACAAAAGGAGAATGAACAAATTGGTAATATTTGGATTTGGGATTTTTGGGGAGAGTTTAGGTGACAAGTCATGGTAAGCTTTTTTCTTGAGGCTGTGCCCGCGAATGTGCTTATTGCAAGGGCTATTTGTAGCGATAACATGGATAACAATGCAAGTTACATCTGCTTCGGGGTATTGATAAGGATAAGGGGTGATAAAAAACTCGTTTTGAAGCGAGACATCGTTGAACAGGCAATTGGTAGGGCGTTAACCGAGAACGAATGGCAGAGTGTTACCTGGAATTACATCGGTGCCATTTCCAAATCGGGACGAACTGAGATTGTATTCGTAGATTCCGAAGAATCAAGAGTACTTGATGAGTTCTGGGATAAACGATTAGAGAATGTGAAAAAGAATATATATGAAAAAGAATAAAAATTAAAAAGTGCTTAGGAAACACACAAAAAATTAACATACACAAATTTCAGATAAAATGACAAAAATAGAACTCGTTTGCTGGAAGGATAAAATCGGTGGTGAAATAGAGCGACAGGTAACAGATGCGTTCAGCTATGGCTTTACCGTTGGTTCGCATGGCGAATGGGAGATGGCAGTAGCGAAGGAAGATAAAGTAGTTTCGAAGAACGAACTCGTGAGCATAAAGATAGAAGATATAGAGTTGCCGCCAAAGGCGATAGTCTTGCCTTGTAACATAATGCGACATGCACTTGGCATTGCTTCTTCACTCGCCGCTGTGGGACTGCCAAAGGGAGTAGAGGAAAAAAGGGTACTTAATGAAGCCATTTTTCACCCCATAGCTGATGGTAAGGTGGGTAAAGGTGAATTGCTCTGTGTTGTGAATATATTTTATGCTGCGGTAGAACGAAGGCTTGCGCGAGGTGCTGCGGAGAAGTGGCTGCGCGAGCGATACAAGTATTAGCTTTCGTCGGTGCGCCCGCGGCAGGGAAGACCGAAGCGGCATCGGTAGCTAAGTCGCTGGGCATTCCGATCATAACAATGGGTGACGTGGTAAGAGCGGAGCTGAGAAGGCGAGGGCTTCCGTTAAGCGACGGAAATGCGGGCGGAATTGCATCGGAGCTGCGAGTGCGAGAAGGAATGGATGCGATTGCAAAACGGTGTATCCCGCATATAAAGGCGATAGCGGGTAAAAAAGCGGTTATCGTAATAGATGGCATACGGGGCATCTCCGAAGTAGAAACGTTTAAAAATGAATTTGGCACGGATTTTACGCTTGTGTGGGTTGATGCCCCATTCAATCTCAGATATGAACGAATAAAGACCCGTGGCAGAGGTGATGACTCGCTGAGTATCGATGAATTCGAGGCACGAGAAGAGCGGGAGAAGGGGTGGGGCATGGAAGAAGCAATGAAAAATGCGGATATGGTTATAATGAACACGGGTTCTCAGGAACACTTTAAAGAACAGATAGAAGAGATTTTAGCTTCTTCGAGACAGGAATATGGTAATAGCTCAAAATCTTGTGGATTTTGAGCAATTAATTGCAAAATGCAAAATTATACAACGGCGCTTGCTACATCCCTGCTTTCTGTGGCGGCCAACCGGTATTCTCTCCTTGCCCTACTTCCTTTTCTCATCAAAATGCCAGCAGAATGGAAGTTCCCTAAATATGTTGATATTGTAGTAAGTCCTACCTTCTCATCATAGACGTCTTCATATATTCTCCTTACCTCAGAAGAAGTGAACCAATCCTTTGGTGCCTTTTCATCAAAGCGCAAAAAAGATGCTAATCGCTCTTTTATCGTAAGTTCTTCGCCTTCGTAATAATCATCAACGGCTGACGAAGAAAGATGCGTCTCTAAAAACTTTGTTACGTCCCTTATTGTCATCTGTCGGAGCATCTCGATTTGTAAATCGCCCTCCTTCTCCAGGGTTGTTTTTGTACCTTCTTCATCTGTTACTTCTACCCGGACTTTTAGCATCCCTTTCTCCTGTTCACATATTCAGTGAACAAATGAAGATAAGGAAGAGGTCATATATATATGTATTTCTGTAATTGTTCATTTTGCATTATCGGCTAAAAAATCGGTAGATTTTTGAGCAGATGCAACCCCCATTTCCTATGGAGCGATGCAGTGAACAGTGAACCATGCTAAAACTTTATAGCATGAAAGACAAAATCATTAAATAGTAGAAGGTAAGACAAAATTGACAGAGAAGAAAGACTATTACAAAACCTTAGGTGTAGATCGCGAATCATCGCAGGACGAAATAAAGCGTTCTTATCGGCGATTGGCAAAAAAATATCACCCTGACCTCAACAAGGAGAACCATAAGGAATCAGAGGAGAAGTTTAAAACAGTATCAGAAGCATATGAGGTGCTATCTGATCCACAGAAGAGAGCGAATTATGATCGATTCGGGAGTGCAGGCGTTGATTTCGGTCGTGGTGGATTTGAGTGGTCTAATTTCACACGGTTTAGCGATGTAGAGGATATATTCGGAGGCTTATTCAAGGACCTTTTTGGCGGTAATTTCAGTGGAGCTCGAGGCGGCAGCTCCATGTTCGATGACCTCTTCGGTCGGGGGCATACAGGGGCAGATGCGAGATACCGACCAGAGCGAGGAAGCGACATCAGGTATGACCTTGAAATAGACCTTGAAGAGGCTGCAATGGGTAAGGAAGAAGAGATAAACATTGCTAAACTGGATTTTTGTCCCGATTGTGGCGGAACGGGCGCGAGTGCAGGCGGATTGGAAACCTGTGCTACCTGCGGAGGAACGGGACAGGTAAAAAGAGTGCAAAGGCAGGGCTTTGCTCAATTCATTTCTATCGGTTCCTGCCCTCGATGCCGAGGGACGGGAAAAGAGATAAAGGACCCATGTGAGAATTGTAACGGAAACGGGAAAATCAAAGTGAATAAGAAGATATTAGTGAAGATGCCTGCGGGCGTTGATACCGGAAGCCGATTAAGGATTGCAGGAGAAGGGAACGCAGGCGAGAGGGGCGGTCCACCGGGCGATTTGTATGTGGTGATACATGTAAGGGAGCACGAATTCTTCAAAAGAGAGGGTAACAACCTATATTGTGAACTTCCTATACGCTTTGCTCAGGTAGTGTTTGGCGATGAGATAGAGGTAATGACAATAGAAGGCGGCACGGCAAGACTGAAAATGCCTGCTGGCACGCAATCTGGCACGGTCTTCAGGCTGAAGAACAAAGGAATGCCCGATTTAAGGGGCTATGGGAACGGAAACATGCTGGCGAAAGTGCAAGTTATAACGCCATCAAAACTGAGTAAAAGGCAAAAGGAACTGTTACGTGAATTTGACGAGGGCGAAGAAGAGGGGAATAAGCAAAAGAAAAGTTCCTTTTGGAAAAGCAAAAAAACAAAGTAAGTAATTAAGTACGTAGATAAAAAAACAAAGGTGAAAGCGATGAAGCAAGAGATACGAACGCCCATACTTTCTGTACTTGGTCATATAGATCATGGTAAAACATCACTACTTGACTCGATACGGGGCACAGCAATCACAGCAAAGGAAGCAGGTCGTGTAACGCAGCATATAGGTGCGACAGAAATCCCTATTGATACAATAAAGAAGATTTGTAAACCACTAAAACGAGATTGGACGGGAATAGAAGTACCTGGTTTGCTTTTCATTGACACTCCCGGGCATCATGCGTTCGCATCATTGAGGAAACGCGGAAGTGCTTTAGCGGATGTCGCGGTCCTTGTAGTAGATGTGATGGAGGGTTTTCAACCACAGACATACGAATCGTTAAACATTTTAAGGCTATTAAAAACACCCTTTGTCGTTGCATTGAACAAAATAGACCGGGTAAGTGGCTGGAATTCGGTGAATAAACCTTTCATTATCAATTATAAAGATCAGCCGGATTATGTGCGGAATGAACTGGACGCGCGGATATATGATATGGTAGGTGACCTATACGATAAAGGCTTCTCGGCTGATAAGTATGACCAGATAAGAAATTTCGCAACGACTGTGGGTATTGTGCCGTTGAGTGCACAGACCGGAGAAGGGATTGCTGATTTGCTCCTCGTGCTCATTGGATTATCGCAGAAGTTCTTTGAGATGACTTTGCGGCTACATTTAGAAGAAGCGGGCGTTGGCACGATATTAGAGAAGAAGGAGGAAAGAGGGCTCGGAACCACGATTGATGTGATATTATATGATGGTAAGATCAGCGTGGGCGATACAATCGTGAGTGGTGGCATTGATGAGGCGCCAATAGTTACAAAGGTGAAGGCATTGCTGAAACCGAGAGCACTGCAAGAGATACGGGTAGAACAGCGGTTTGAGCGTGTAAAAACAGTAAATGCCGCCTCTGGTGTGAAGATAGTAGCACCGAATATAGAAAATGCACTCCCTGGTTCACAGGTGCGAGTGGTAGGAGAAGGGGATGTGATTGAGAACGTGGTGAAAGTGGTTAAGAGCGAGATAGAGGAGATGAAGATGGAGACATCACCTGAAGGGCTAATAATAAAGGCAGATACAATAGGGTCACTGGAAGCGCTTGCTTCTGAGCTGCGAGATAAAGAGATAGAGGCGATAAAAAAGGCAGAGGTTGGGAATATATCCAAAAGGGATGTGATAGATGCAGATACGATTAAGAACCGCTATTTTGGTGTTATTTTGGGCTTTAATGTCGACATTCTCCCGGATGCAAAAGAGATAGCCAGGGAGAATGGAATACCGGTATTTATAAGCGATGTCATTTACCGCTTGATAGAAGAGTATGAGGACTGGGTGAAGGCGGAGAAAGAGAAAGAGAAGCGAGAACTCATAGAACGG
>CAZOEM010000120.1:0-7564 GCA_964578735.1 uncultured Halobacteria archaeon
CGTTAAGCACTGTTTGATTGTCTTCTCCACGATCACGCACTCGTATAATCCATTCAAATCGCTAAAAACCTTCTTCGATTTGTTCTTGTGTAAACTCTTTTGCCAACAATGTAATCGATTGGCTCGATACGTCAGGCAGGAAAAAGGTGATGATTGCTCGAGGACATAGAGAATGGGGTAGTGGCAGCAACTTCGATATTTTTAAAGCCGAACTTGAAACTCGCTGTTATACGGTTACCAGATTCTCGGGAACAATCACTCCTTCTGTACTTTCGGACGTAGGAGTTGTACTCATAGGCACAGCAGGGGGCACCGTGTTACAGTCAGAGAGTGATGCACTCGTCGATTTCGTCACCAAAGGTGGTGGACTCTTCCTTACAGGGCTTGGCTGGTCCTGGAAGCCTTACAATCCTCCCTACTCGCTCAATGAATATCCAATGAACAAAATTGCGGCGCCATATGGCATCAGGTGGATTGACGGTTACATCCGTGATCCGACCAACAATTACGAGGGGCAGCCAATCTTCCATACTTTCTATCCCAACATAGAAAGTTAAACAATAAATGAAAAGCAGAAGGACGTTATCCATTTCTCGCCTCTATATCCTATCAATGGTTTACTGATAGCAAGAAGACCATTGAGTTTTGTTTAGTCCAATTTGACAATGATGTATTGGAAAATAGCAAAAGCCACAAAACAAAACAAAACAAAACAAACTTTTTTATTGGGCCGGTTCCCTATATACTCCCATCCGGTATTCCGCCTTATAAGGATCATAAACGGTATTATTCTGATAATCAACGGCTAAATGAATAGCCCAGTAGCCATAACGCCCTTCCTCAAGCAGGATGTTTATCGTTTTTGTATTATGATAGCGCCACGCGTTTGAAAATTCTTCAAAACGGTATAACTCCCATAACGGGTCAATTATAGCCCAATTAGATAAAACACGCCAGTTACCTCCGGCATATATCATTCCGTACGAGTGAACGTTAGAAGAGCCCCATGCTATCGTCTTCGGCCCCAAACTTTTGTATGCCAACCGGCAAAGATCGCGTGCATAATGGGCACATACCGCGCTGTCGTTCTTCGGCGGTTCAAGACTCGTTGAATGTTTCACCCAGGTCGTAATTCGATCAAGACGCTGGGGCAAAACCGCCTCGCCAAGTATAACTGCCGGCTCGTTGCCGCGCGCTATTGTATAGTTGGACATGTTCCAAACAGATACATTTGTCGCCACCTGATACTGATAGCCCAGAGGGACGTGATCGGCGAAATAATAAAAATCCTCGTGATCGCATCGGAAATCAGCATTCAGGTCCCAGGGCACATACCTCTTATATTGTTCGTTGAACTGCGACTCCAATAGGTCCAGGTCCAATTGGTTGATATACCCATCGTCATTAAAATCGAGGTCTGTTAGCCCATTTTGCCTCTGCTCTTCAGCGTAAGCTCCTGTTACAAAACTACAGAGAAACATAAGTAACAAGAGCATTTTCAATATTGCCGCATACTTTGCAGCCCTTCCCATTTCTTTTTGTTCTCTTACATTTTGCATTTTGCACTTTGCACTTTGCATTTATATTGTCGGTTCCGGTTGTTTAGCTTTGGGAAGCACAGGTAACCGCATAGTACTCAGCAACAATGTCGTTTCGATCTCTTTCGCACGTTCTAGAAGTAATTCCTTGCCCGCGGTAGTGAGCGCGAATATCGGGATCGCGGTACCGGCCTGTAAAAGAGCCTTCTCTCCTGCGAGAGCTCTTATCGGCTCCGATGCACATGCCGTAACCAGGTCAGCGATTTCAATGAACGCCTCGGCATCTTTTTGCGATATCCCCGTGAGATGCACACCGGATATTACTGCATGCTCACTGATAGCTCTACATTTTTGCGCCTCTTCCACTGTGGCTACCGTGACGCCCACTATTTCGTATCCCAGTCGAATAGCCATCTGCAACCCCGCTTTCTGGTCTATTCTCGGCGGGTCCAGTACCTCTCCCCCTTTCGCCTTCACCTTCTTTAATATCCCCTCTACCGGTGTGGTCGTAATTACACCACTTAACCTTGCCCCTATCCCCTGCACCAGTGCGGGATTAGAAGTGACTACTGTGCCTGCACCTTCACAAACAGTTACAGCGGCATCGAGCAGACCCCTGCGAAGTGCGGTCATGAATGTTTCGGAAGTGCCAAAGCCAACAAAAACCTCTAATTCCAGTTCCCTATTCGCAGTACACAGCCCAAAATCACGTATCCGGAATTCTATGTTCTCTTTTATCACCCGCTCGTTCAGCGCCTTTATCCCACGCATCTTTTCCCACAACGGGCAATAACTGAGCTGTGGCCTGCCAACTTCTACTACCTTACCGTCCTCTATCACCACCCGCGCTTTACCCATGGTTTCAAGCACATGTCTATCTCTGCTCATTCTAATTTAGTATTTGTTTTAAAACCTTTTTAACACCACAAGATCACACAGATTTCTTATCGAGTGAGCGATTTTTATACTACCCCTATATTATTTTAGTGATAGAGATGAAGGTAGAAGAGATAAGAAAGGATTTCCCGATATTGAACACGGGAGTATTATATCTGGATAGTGCAGCGACTAGCTTGACGCCCGAGCCTGTTTTAGATGCTGTATTGGACTATTACAGGAATTACAACGCAAATATAGGTCGAGGTGTGCATAGATTAGCCCGTATAGCATCACAGCGATATGAAGATGCACACAGTAAGGTGGCAGAAGGAATCGGTGCCAAATCGCAGGAGCTTATCTTTACTAAGAACTCTACGGAAGCCATAAATATTGTGGCTTCCGGAATAGGGTTGAAGAAGGGTGATAAAGTCATAACCAGTTTATGGGAACACCATTCCAACCTCTTACCGTGGATACGAGCAAAGAACGAATTAGGCATAGATTTAGAAGTGGTGAAACCCCGTATTGCGAGTTCAGAAGCCAAACTAGAAGCATCAGATTTCGATGCGGTTATAGATGAAAAGACGAGACTGGTGGCGATAACGCATGTCTCCAACGCACTTGGGTCAATAATGCCGGTAGAAGAAATAGCGAGAATGTGTGATGATAATAACGCTCTTTTACTTCTTGACGCTGCGCAGTCAGCACCACATATGCGAATAAATGTAAAGGAGCTGGGTTGTGATTTCCTCGCCTTCTCCGGGCATAAGATGCTCGGACCTACGGGAACTGGCGGTTTATACGTCAAGGAGGAACTTATGGCGGAAATAGAGCCGCTTACGGTCGGCGGTGGCGCGGTAGAAGATGCCTCGTTCGTTGATTATCGGTTGAAAGGCGGGTATGAGGAATTTGAAAGCGGTACGCCGAACATAGCAGGAGCGATGGGTCTCAGTGCAGCCGTTGCATATCTTGATAGGATAGGGATGGACAAGGTAAAATCGTGGGAGGAGAAACTGGCAAAGCAGCTTATAGAGGGTTTGCAGGACATACACGGTGTCAAAGTTTACGGCTACGGCAGTGATGCCTTTAGGATTGGTGTAGTATCTTTTAATCTGGAAGGGCAGACCCCAAATGAAGTTGCTTTACTGTTGGACAAAGAAGCGAGCATAGCTGTGAGGTCGGGGCATCACTGCTGCATACCGCTGATGAACTATCTTGGGCCTGGCGCAGAGGGAACAGTAAGGGCGTCACTGTATTTGTATAATACGGAAGAAGAAGTGGAGCGGTTTTTGGAGCTTGTCGCACAAATCAAGAAAGAATAAGCTTTTATAATCGGACGCATATGAACGCAGATAATAATCATGCAAATGATATTTCTCTCAATTCATTTTTGCTATTTTTATCCAGTTCATAATGCAACAGGGAGATGCATTGCGAGGCGAGATAAGCGATAGAGCCAAGCGAAATCGTCTCGTGCTCAAAGCGTTCAACAAAAGCCGCTTCTTCTTTCGGCAGTCCTTCGTGGTCGCCGAGGATGAACACCGGATTCGCTTTTAGTTTTACACTTGCTATGTCTATACCATCTTCATGTAATATGTAAAAAGTGTTCCCTTCAGAAGCCAATTTCTCAATCAACTGCTGAAAACTGAGTTTGCGTATGCTTATCCCGGGATTCTTCCTCTTTGATCCCAATATTTTCTTTATCCATGCCGCTATGTTTCTTTCATCCGGCGATACACCTCTCAATCTATCCCCGTAAAAGGAGATGACCACTTCTGGGTTGGGAGTACCACAGGCAACTACATGGATGCCTGTATCTCTTCTCAAATCATGGCTTATCCAAAGTGCGTTGCAAATACATCTTGCAACAAGGTCCATTCTACCTCCGCTACCGGGCAGGTCATCTAAAGTAAAATCAGGACTTGTAACTGCTTTACTTGCATATACAATAAATTGTTTCATTCTTAGCTTATAATAGTTTGAGAGGTTATTTACTGCTTCACAATCTCATAAGCAACCTCTTGCGCCTTCGCCTTTATCTCCTCTTCTCCCTTTACCTTCCGCCCCTCCATCAAAATCTTACCATCACATATCACGGTATCAACACAGCCCCCGTTTGCAGAATAGACAATATTCGAGATTAAATTATGGTTTGGCACAAGATTTACCGTCTTTAAATCCAGCAGGACAACATCTGCCAGTTTGCCCTCGGCTATTTCTCCTGCGTTTATTCTGAACATTCGTGCTGCGTTACTTGTTGCGAGCCCAAAAGCTTCTTCCGCGGGCATGCTTGTCGGATCGCCGGAGTACACCTTCTGAAGCAAAGAGGCTATCTTCATCTCTTCAAACATGTCCAGGTTGTTATTAGAAGCACAGCCATCGGTACCCAGTGCGATATTGGCGTATAAACCGAGCCTTTTCAGCTCATCGTATGGCGTTCTTCCCGCTGCTAATTTCATATTTGATGTAGGATTATGGACTATCTTAACATTGTGCTTCTTCAGCAACTCCATCTCGTTCCTGCTGAGATGAGTGCAATGGCAGGCAATGGTCCGAGCGCACAAAAAGTCGAGCTCATTGAGGTATTCCACTGGCCGCATACCGTGCCGCTTTATACAATCTTCTATCTCCCCTTTTGTCTCCGATAAGTGAATATGAACCAGAAGGTCATGCTTTTCTGCGAAATCACGCACCCAGCATAAGCTGTTCTCAGAAACGGTATAGATCGCATGCGGGCCCAGAGCGAAGATAATCCTCGCCGGTAGTTTTTTACTTTCCTCATATAGAGTTTCATTTCTTATTCTCTGCTCGTTTGCCTTTTCTTCATCGAATCCATCTATAAAAACTGCGGATAACGCCGCCCTTATCCCACACTCGACTACCGCTTTCGCACTGCCTCGCCAGTGCCAATACATATCGTTAAAGAAAGTTGTACCTGACTTTATCATCTCCAAACATGCTAGCTTCGTACCCCAATAGACATCATCCTCTGTCAGCTTTACCTCTACCGGCCAGATTTTCGTCTCGAGCCATTCCAAAAGCGGCATGTCATCTGCATAGCCGCGCAATAGTGTCATTGCTGCATGTGTATGCGCATTGAAAAGCCCGGGTATTGCCGCCTTATCCGTGCCATCAATTACAAACTCCGCCACCTGCTTTTTATTAGCTTCGCTTATCGCTTCTATTTCATTGCCCTCAATGAAGAGGTTTCGCGCTCGGCCGCCTAAGAGCACGTTCTTTATCAGGATTGACATAGTTATACTATGGATTTGGCAGCTTTTATAATTGCTCAATCACATCGCGAAGGAATAGCCCAATATAATTGCGAAAAAGCCACCAAATAGCGTTGCTAATATGTTCACGTGATGTTTATTCAATTTCAGTGGCTCTCTATCTTCAACGGTTGCGCCGAAAATACTGTCTACGAGACAACCAAGGAACCCTGACAAGAGGCAAACGCAGAAGGGCAAAAAAATACTCCTTGTGGTCATTTGTAGGTCTAACCATAATGTCAGACAGGCAAGCGAAATCAAAAAGGAACCCAGCAGCGATGCGCCTAGTCCCTGTAGACTAACACCACCGTTTGTACCCACTGGCACCTTCTTAAGCGTTGTTATCAATCGCGGTTTTCCTTCTGCCTGTCCGATTTCAGTAGAAAATGTATCTGCACAGGCAGTAGCAACAGCGCCAGAGAAGGCGAGCAAAATTAAGACGTTATCGCAATAAAAGGCATATAAAACAGCAAAGATAAGTGGCGATAAGCCATTCCCTAGCACATTATTTATGTCTCGCATGCCTTTATTACCCTCCGCAACACCGAGCTTTGCTTTCTTCTCATATTTATATTTCGTGACGAAATTACCGAGCAGGAAGAATGCAAGCAGCGTAAACACACCTGCATAACTAAGCGTTACTAGAATTACAACGCCAAGCACGAGTGTCCCGACAAACGCGGAAGTATTGATTTTCCGCTTCAAGTAGGCATAGAGTACAAACGAAAAAGCTATTAACAGTACAACCGCGGTTAACAGTGTGTGCTCGCTGGATAACATGACTAATTATGTAGGATTTGCTATTTATAAATGAATGTAAAAAAGATAGGATATGTGCTGATGGAGGGACTGAGAAAAGTTACACGCAAGAGTGGGAGGGTGAAATAAAAGGTAGTGAACCTTCATACACGTATCGCAAGCCTACTCCTAACCCAATTGCCCCCGCTTCGATTCGTTTAGTTGGATATTATGCTTTCTTATGACTAAATTAGAAAACATTAAATGACCTATATATGTTACTACTTTAAAACAGGATGTAGCCATGAGGTCTATCAGGAGGGTGAGGTGAAAAGTGGAAGAGGAAGAATTACCAAAATTCTGGTCTATTTTATATGTCTTATGTCGTCTAAAACGTATTTGTAACAGTTTTGAGCTTCAGAAGTATCTGTACCTTGCAAAAGTGGATGGCAATGCACCAATTGATTATATCTTTGTTGACGACTATTACGGGCCTTGTTGTTCATCCATAAAAGAGGAAGCTATAGCTCTTGGAGAACAGGGATACATAAATGTATCATTTGAAAACGGTTGGGTCTTTGAAATCACTGAGGATGGAATAAAACAGGTTGAGAATTTTATTAGGGCTGTACCTGTAGAAGTACGAAGATCATTTGACCACATTTTAGAAGAATATACTTCTTTCCCTCTGATAAAGTTAAGAGATAATTGGTATATGAACTCGAAACCAGGCGAGGAACACGAGCAAATAAAAAAACAGCTACTATCAGAGATTAATCTCTTATTGAACGAGTTCTCTCAATTTGAATCAAACGGTAATTCGCTTTTCATACGCGGTTCGATAGATTATTGCCTGCTGGTGTTAAAACGAGAAAATTTGGACGATATTCAAAAGGATAACTTATTAGCCATCATTAATGGATACCTTAAGAAAATCATGACCTTAAGTGAGCTTACACGAGGTAATCATGAGGTATTAGGGTATTTCTGCTTGAACGATATAAAAGAAGATTTTGAACTGACCCAAAAGGCATGTGTGGAATATAATGTCTTACCTGCGTTGTTCGATGACGACATAGATTTGTTCGCTCTTATTGAGGAATAACAAATGGATTTGGGATCGGAAGCACAAAAAAG
>CAZOEM010000121.1:0-7495 GCA_964578735.1 uncultured Halobacteria archaeon
GGGAAAGCCAGAATGATGCGATGCGAGAAGTCGGACGGACTGCGAAGCGTTTTTGGTCAAGCTTTTTCTAAAAGGTTGATCTCACCCCCTGCAATGGGGCAACGCCATCGGAGAGCCGTATACGGGAAATCCGTACGTACGGTTCGATGAGGGGACGGAGGCCGTAAGACCTCCTCCTACTCTGCCGGTTGGGGCTTTATATCCTGACATTACGTGTCATATAGGCCACAATATTTTTTTTTCTAATGAGTTGCAGCCTATGGCACATTAAGCCACTATAATCAGCCGAAAGCCATATAACTATGTAGCATGTATATAGGGTACATAGCAAAAACAAGAATAAAACGGACAAACCTTTATTTTTGTAACGGCCACTGAACTGATGAATTCCTTTAGGTTGTAGCCTATACAACGCTGAAACTTAGGTTATATTGCCACAACTCAAAAAATGTTAAAAACGTGCCGACCAACATATCAAATTGGCACATTCTTCTTCTTATTTCCTTCAACAATTACTTCTGCGCATGCACTGCCATGTATTTCTCCACCGCCAGTTATGTCCCCATATGTTCGAAAACATCTTGTTGTCATATTTTTCGGTAATTCCCCGCGTTCTTGTAGTTCCTCGTATCCCTCAAACCCAAGGTCTAACACAGCTAATACCATTTCCAGTCACGTTATCTTAGCTCTCACAATGTCCTCCTTCACATTCAGAATCTCAATTACATAGGGCTTGAGTTCCTCAACGTATGCCGGATTTTCTCTCGTCAGGTAGATTTTTACTATCATCGGGGTCAGCGGGAGAACATCCAAAAAGCAATAAAAAGAGAAAGAGTAAAGAAAGCTTTACCAAAGAAACATCATGCATTATCTACAAATAATGGGAATAGCTAAAGCAGAGGAAGTTATGAATAGTGTAAAAGCGATCGTACCATTTAAGAAGAAAGGCGCAAAATCACGATTACAGGCCTTTTTAACTGAGGCTGAGCGAGAGGAACTCGCTATAATCATGTTAAAAGATGTTTTAGTTGCTTTATCTGAGTCGAAGATAGAAGAAGTAGTGATAATCTCAACGTGCTCTAAAGAAGAACTATTAAATGAATTGCAACTAGAACTTCGGAATTTGAAACTGACAGTAAGGGTAGATGAAAAAGGACTGAACGAGGTGTTAAACGAAGTAATAACAGATGAAAAAGCGTCTAGGCTGATATTAATGGCCGATATACCGCTTGTAACGCCAGAAAGTATAAATGAACTCATCGGGCATGAAGCGGATGTGGTGATAGCACCGGGAAGAGAAGGTGGTACAAACGCTTTATTCATGCGAAGACCATGCGAATTCTTCGTTTCTTACTATGGGGTTAGCTGCCTGGAACACATAGAAACAGCGAAGAGGCGGAATTTGAGCTACTCAGTTCACGATTCGTTCTTTATCAGTGCGGATATAGACGAAGAAGATGATTTGATGGAGCTATTAATACACGGTAATTGCTTCTCTGCTGAATATCTACGTATGATTGGTGTTTTTATCCGGGTGGATAAAAAATCGAAGGTGAGGGCAAAAGTGGAAAGATAAAAACAGAAACATTTATTACTTCTACATCTTCATCGTTCTTTGAGGTAAGAGAAAAAAAATGGAATTAGAAGGAGTAGAAATAGAAGACACATTTGCAGAGGCGTTTCCGATAAAGGTCGCGCGAGTATTGATAACGGCAGTGAATGAGAAATGGGCGATGACAGCGGCGAAGGAGATGACGGGATTTGGCACTTCCGTGATAATGTGCCCAGCCGAGGCAGGGATAGATAAACTAGCCTCGCCTGAAGAGACCCCAGATGGAAGACCAGGAGTTTATGCAATGATATGCACATTCGGCTATAAGGCATTAGATGAGCAGTTGCTTGCGCGGATAGGACAATGCATCCTCACCAGTCCAACAGCGGCGGTTTTTAATGCTATGGCGGAAAGCGAGAAGGAGTTCAATACTGGCTTCAAGTTGAAATTCTTTGGCGACGGATTCGAATCAGAGGAGGAAGTAAACGGTAGAGAAGTGGCAAGAGTTCCGATAATGGGTGGCGAGTTCGTTATAGAGAAGAACCTGGGCGCAAAGGCGGGCGTTGCTGGCGGTAACATCTTCATCCTCGCGAAGGACCAGATGGCTGCGCTGACCGCGGCGGAAGATGCTGTTGCCGCAATACAGGGAGTGGAAAACACAATAACGCCGTTTACTGGTGGCGTTGTCGCTTCGGGCTCGAGACCCAGCTCAAATGCATACAAGTTCATGCATGCCACGATAAATGAGAAGTACTGCCCCACGTTAAAGGACAAAATAGACGATTCTGAACTGCCTGCGGATGTCAACGGCGTCTTTGAGATCGTGATAAACGGCGTTAGCGAAGAAGTAGTTAAGGAAGCAATGAAGGCGGGAATAAAGGCGGCGGTGAAAGTTCCTGATGTGGTAAAGATAACGGCAGGTAACTTCGGCGGTAACCTGGGCAAGTACCAGCTAAGACTTAAGGATGTGCTGGGATTGTAATAAAATTAAATTAGATTAGAGAGAATAAACGCAGTACGTTGAGGACATAGTCCTCATCCTCTATCTTTTGTTTTTTTTTGCGCGCAAACGAGCCGAGCTTCGCTCAAAAAAGCAAAGCGAGCTTGTAATTATCGCATTTCACCATTAATGGACAATTGTCTCTGTCTGAATCCAGGGAACTCCCTGTAACTAATTTACCAATTTTGATAATTATCATAGACACAGATTTCACAGATTTACACAGATGTTACTGTCCTAAAGAATTATTAAGTTTTTACGGGTTCATAGAATAAAAATTAAATTTAAAAGCAATACGCTATTTTAAATGTGTGTTAATCTGCGTTAATCTGTGTCTTAAAAATCATTGGAAAATGTTAGATACTGTTCTGGTAAATTATTATTCGTGAGTTCTCCTATGCGGTAGGGAACATCACCAATTCCATCGCTATATGCATCTGATCCTGTGTAATCATCCCAGTAGTTGCCCATGCAGTTTGTGTATCTCTTTCCTTTGTACATATAGTTTATCTCTTTTGTTGAGTTCCGGATATTTTTATGAAATTATTCAGATATATTATGTTGTTGTTGGAATAGACGAGGCGGATGCCGTTATCTTTGTTGCTTTCGATATTATTGCATGTAATGTTATTGTTGCTAAAAATACGAATAATTCGCTCCTAATCATCGACACAAAAGGTGAGATGAGCAGGAAGAAGAGTTTTTTAACTACTATTCACGGCAGGTATCGTACGGTAGGTCATACAGACTTGAGAGCCATTTTTGACTCCTTATTCCTTGATTATTCAAGCAAATACAAATCATCTGATTCTGAAGCGATGCATATCATCGAAATACTCAATCACAAAAACGGTGTTCTGAATGCAAACATAGATAGGGGTTTACATAGGCGATTGTCATACCACGAGCAAAATCGCTGCCGTGATGTCTTATATATCTTATCAGGTTATAGCTGCCGGTAGAACAATTTACGAAGACGTGATCGGGAATAAGGGAATATATTGAAGAAAATCGGGGAAACTCCTATGAACGTCCGTGACATCGTTTTGTATGCTCCTGCGTGAAATCGAAAAAATGCACCACTCATTTTTAGCCTTGTTTTGCCATTACGAGTTACAGATATATGTTAAATATTCCCATTTTGGCTCTGGAAGCCGGTTGTGTATAACGAGCTTTTGGCACACACAACCTTTTGTATCTATTTCCTCTTTCTAGAGGCTACGTTATTGATCAACGCCACGAGGATTGTCGCTATGGCACCAATTAGTGCTACTATAATGGGTATCGTCCAATTGGAACCTGGTGTGGCTGTTGGCGTTGTTGCTGTGGCTGCTGGCGTTGTTGCTGTGGCTGTTGGCGTTGTTGCTGTGGCTGTTGGCGTTGTTGCTGTGGCTGCTGGCGTTGTTGGTGCGGCTGCTGGCGTTGTTGCTGTGGCTGCTGACGTTGTTGGTGCGGCTGCTGGCATTGTTGGTGTGGCTGCTGGCGTTGTTGGTGCGGCTGCTGGCGTTGTTAGTGCGGCTGCTGGCATTGTTGGTGTGGCTGTTGACGTTGTTGGTGCGGCTGCTGGCATTGTTGGTGTGGCTGTTGACGTTGTTGGTGCGGCTGCTGGCATTGTTGGTATGGCTGCTGGCATTGTTGGTGCGGCTGTTGGCGTTGTTGGTGCGGCTGTTGGCATTGTTGGTGCGGCTGTTGGCGTTGTTGGTGTGACTAGTATCTCGAATCTATTATTCATTACTTTATCTGATTTAATCGGATTCATCTGCAGGTCATCCAGGGCAACATCTGTTAAATTCAGCATGCACATGTCTCCCCTCTCTCCAATAGCATGTAGCGTTAAATTGCACAACCTTACTGTGCCTTCTAACCCTTTCTCAAACTGCCCCCCCTCTAAAAGCACCCATCCCGGTCCCCGAGTGTAACTATCTGGTGGAGAGTCAAAATCCGAATCTAAAACCGCTGTCACATCGACCACTAACTCGTTGAATGTGAGATTCACTCGGGCATAGCCTAAATTGCTGACATTTTCTATCATAATCGAAGCCATAGCAGTCTCGCCTTCTTCTACTGTCGCACTTTCTAACCATACTATTATGTCAGAAGCACTAGATGCTGGGGGTACCAAAGTTGCAAGCATGCATAATAGGATCAAAGAACTTGTCAACGTCCATTTTTCCATTTTTCAACTACCTTTATTTAGTGTTGCATCTCACATATGCGAAAGGGACACAGAGCGTCTTGTATCTTTTGGTATTTTTTGGGGGGCTCTGCTGATGCGTTTGTTACTGCATGTGGTGTCCCAAATCTATCACAGTTGTAACAACCCTTACCTCAGCGAAAACGCTGCTGTTTCCTTGCAATGCTGCACGAACCGAAGTGTTGAATATCCCAACATTCGAATCCTTGACAGTGAGGTAAGAAATATTGCTCTCGCTTGCATTCAAAGTGAATGTATCTTTGCTAAGCGAACCGAAAGCCGCTTCGTTCAGTGTTATATTTAGCAAGATCGTATTTGTGGCATTTTCATGATTTGTCACCGTTAGCGTGTAATTGGCATTCTCACTTTGATTTAACACTTTACTCATTGGCTCTGATGTTAGTGATAAATGTGTATTACCTATAGTAAATGACCCATCTATTATATAATTATAATCTACTTTAATCGGCTTCATCTGCAGGTCATCCAGGGCAACATCCGTTAAATTCAGCATGCACATGTCTCCCCTCTCTCCAATAGCATGTAGCGTTAAATTGCACAACCGTACTGTGCCTTCTAACCCTTTCTCAACCTGTGCCCCCTCTAAAAGCACCCATCCCGGTCCCTGAGTGTAATTAGCTGCTGGAAAGTCAAAATCCGAATCAGAAATCGCAGTCACGTTGACCACCGACTCGTTGAATGTGAGATTCACTCGGGCATAACCTAAGTTGCTGACATCTTCTATCATAATTGAAATTACACCTGTCTCGCCTTCTTCTACAATCACACTCCCCATACCTACGGTTGGATTCATCGCCAAAGCCAAAGTTGTGAGCAGGCATAATGCGACCAAAGAACCCACAACTGCCGCCAATATCCTTTTTCCCATTTTTTCTCTTTCACCTCTTTTTATTTAGTTAAGTACCCCATAACCAGGGACACTTCTCGTGTGCCTTACCAAATAGAGAGCATCGTGTTGGTAATCTAATACCCCATCGCGTTTACCCACATCTGCAACGTTCTCTTGAATCGTAGTGTAGGACGGAACTTTTTTTGTATATCTTACCAAGTAAAGTGCGTCAGACCTGTACTCCACGTTTCCATCAGTATTCACATCCCCGCTCTTAACCACTACGAGCTTTACATTTGCTGCTGTGTTCGAATTCCGGTGTTCATCAGTTGCGTTTACTTCCAGTAGAGATGGCACATAACCCCCCTCAAATATCACCGATCCCACCGATGCATTTGTTGTTACAACCCAGACATTTGAGTCCATGATCCTCCTCATTGGCTGCACTGTACTACCGCCTATCGCAGACAAGTTTATCGTAACGCTCGAAATATTACTTCCGTCCGTTACGACTACGCTTAGGTTCGATGTTTCTCCCCAAAGTGGCACACCGTCTGTATCCTTTGGTATTATTTTCGGCTCTGCTGATGTGTTTGTTACTGCAGGAGGTGTCAAATCTATCACAGTTGTAACAACCCTTACCTCAGCGAAAACGCTGCTGTTTCCTTGCAATGCTGCACGAACCGAAGTGTTGAATATCCCAACATTCGAATCCTTGACAGTGAGGTAAGAAATATTGCTCTCGCTTGCATTCAAAGTGAATGTATCTTTGCTAAGCGAACCGAAAGCCGCTTCGTTCAGTGTTATATTTAGCAAGATCGTATTTGTGGCATTTTCATGATTTGTCATCGTTAGTGTGTAAGTGGCATTCTCACTTTGATTTACCACTTTACTCATTGGCTCTGATGTTAGTGATAAATGTGTATTACCTATTGTAAACGATCCATTTATTATATCATCTACTTTAATCGGCTTCATCTGCAGGTCATCCAGGGCGACATCCGTTAAATTCAGCAGGCTCATGTCTCCCCTCTCTCCAATAGCATGTAGCGTTAAATTGCACAACCTTACTATGCCTTCTAACCCTTTCACAAACTGTGCCCCCTCTAAAAGCACCCATCCCGGTCCCCGAGTGTAATTATCTGGTCGAGAGTCAAAATCCGAATCAGAAATCGCAGTCACATTGACCACCGACTCGTTGAATGTGAGATTCACTCGGGCATAACCTAAGTTGCTGACATCTTCTATCATAATTGAAATTACACCTGTCTCGCCTTCTTCTACAATTACTACGGTTGGATCCACGGCTACTAAAGTCGCTAAAGCCAAAGTTGTGAGCAAACATAGCGCGACCAGAGAACCTACAACTGCCAATATCCATTTTCTCATTTTTTCCTCTTCACCTCCGCGTTTCCACCACCTACAATTGAATATGAAAGCATCAACACAACCAAAAAAAGAATGAAACGAAAATATTCTGCTTTCTGCTGCTTTTCATTCTCTCCTTCCCCCTTTGTTTTCTTATACCTATAAAGGTTATAGCTTTTAGCAGTATTTAAAGTTTTCGCTTTTTCTCTACACAAAAACAGATAGTAACATAAAGTCATGAAAGTATATAAAGG
This sequence comes from uncultured Halobacteria archaeon, assembly GCA_964578735.1. Lineage (GTDB taxonomy): Archaea > Halobacteriota > Syntropharchaeia > Alkanophagales > Methanospirareceae > Methanophaga. Next base: position 7,219 of record CAZOEM010000121.1, read on the forward strand.
ATGAGGCTACATTAGGCTACATATATAATATCATGAGATGGAAGAAAGAAGAAGAGCGGAAGGAGCACGTTACTGTCTGGATAGACCGAAAGAATCTGGATTATTTGGATTCGCTGATAGATAGAGGTGTGTTTGAAAATAGAAGTCAAGCGATAAGACATGCTATCAGGACTTTTGTAAATATAGACAGGGGCTTGATAAGATACATAGATAGCGCTAGCCGGCACAATCGGAAAAGTCAGTGATTTTTTAATTTTTCATCCATCATACCCAACAT
>CAZOEM010000122.1:0-7464 GCA_964578735.1 uncultured Halobacteria archaeon
CTCCTTCGGGCACTTCGCCAAAGTCATGCGATGGCGGGTCTGGATCGGTGCAAATCTCTGGTGGTGCAATGCCAAAGGTGATGCCAAATCCCTCCTCTCCTGATTCATCCATCGCTGCAACATCGGGGCCAGTAGCAACCACACTCATATAATGCGGAAAAATATCCGCAGTAACATTACAATCTCCTCTCAGATAACTATAAGAGCTTATTTCCGGATGTGCAGCAGTGCTGTCATTATATATAAAATTAAGCGTTGTCATGGTTCCTGTTCCCCTTAATATTACGAGGGTATCATCATACTGCTCTGGCTTGACTGACCACAGTTCATCAAATACGACTTCTGATATATTAACTGGATGATACGTGAGGTCAAATATCCCGGTTATAGCAACATTATCAAGGGGGATAGTGTCAAAATCCAGATATTCTGGTTCATGTGCAAGACCAAGTACATCTGCGTAATACCAGATAGATGAGCCCGAAGTATTTGTCGTCAGTTGCAATTGTTCACACTCCGAGAATGTTGGAATAAAGGTCACATCATCAAAAGAAGTATCATACGCATATTGAGCATACAGGTCAGCATAGCCGACACCGGCTAGTGATGAGAGAAGATACGTATCCGTTGATTTCAAACCTTCTGCCTCTGTTTCTATATGATAATTACCTGTAAGGCCACCAACACCAACTAGCTTGGGTACCTCTGTGCCGGATTCCCTTAGTTCGAGATTTAATGTTGTTATAATACCAGAGCCACGAAGTAAATTAAGTTGATGCAAGTCATGATCAAACCAGGGGTGTACTGACCATTTCTCGTCATACGAAACGTTCTGATATGTTACCGGGAAATATTCGAACTCTGCATATGAGCCAGCAGCTGAGATTTCTGTGCCCATAATATCTGTAAGGTTACATACACCATCAAAAGAAGCATTTGCATCTAATGTAAGAATAATAGTATCCTCACCAATGGTAAAATTGGCATATGTTGCATTGCTAAACATAGGAAACGAATTTGATACATTATTTAGTATTATCGTTTGTGTTCGGTTATTTCCTTTATCCGCAACAAGGATATTGCCATTGCTACCTATTGCTGTGCCACTAGGGCCATCAAACTCACCATCGCCAGCACCATAACTACCCTACTCGCTATCGAATGCGTGCTTATTTAACTGTTTCTGCACCTCCACGTGCTCATCATACGTTGAATTCCAGACCTCGATGGAATCGCCATCAGAAGCGGCGCCAATCGCGGCTTGTATGTTTGTGTAATTTGCACCCGGGTCTGTGGGATGCACGGCATAGATTCTACTGCCCCCCTCTTCAGCGCTCGCATTCACCGTGAACATCGCAAGCACAGAAAGAACTAAAACAGCCGTCACGCATATATACAGCAATTTCTTACTATTCATTTATAAAGTACCTCCTTTCGTATTAAAGTCCATTATTAATTCACCTTCCATTTCTTCCGAATAATCAGCACATTTCATTCCGCTTTTACACATCGCTTTATTCACCTTGCCCAACCCCTCTTCGCTTTCACGCTTTTATATTATAACATTTAGGAGATTCAAGGGTAACGGTATATAAAAGCTTTTCCATATTAATATGTACTATAACAAGTGAAATTTTTGAGGTTGACCAGCAGCAATTGCCAGAACATTTAAATATAGAAAAATCATATTCATCGCCAAACCACTTTTCGAGGGGTGGCTATGAAAATGAATGATGAGGAAAATGGCGGGGAAGCAATTATTAAGACATTGATTAAACACAAAATAACACATACGTTTGGTTTCCCTGGTGCAGCTATTGTTGCTGTATATGATGCTTTGTTGGAGCATCCGGAAGAAATAAGGAACATTCTTGTTAGGCACGAGCAAGGAGCAGCTCATGCTGCAGATGGTTTCGCAAGAGCAACGGGAAATCCAGGGGTTTGTATTGTCACCTCTGGTCCTGGTGCCAGTAATTTAGTAACTGGTATGTCAACCGCTTTCATGGATTCATCTCCCGTCATAGCTATGGCAGGACAGGTTGCATTTAGATTAATTGGGCACGAAGCATTTCAAGAAACAGATATGGTAGATGTAGCATTACATACCTGCAAGAGAGATTTTCAGATCACAGATGCGAACGAAATATTTCCTGTATTCAATACAGCATTTAGATTAGCCACAGATAGGAGACCAGGTCCTGTTTATATTGATCTGACAAAGGATGCACAGGAAGGGAAGAGTAGTAAAAGATTTCCAGAAAAAGTTCCGATTGCTGAACCAAGCTTTATCGGGCAAAGGGAGGAATTAAAAAAAGCTGCTTCTCTTTTATTACAGGCAGAGAGACCTGTTATGCTAATTGGCGGAGGTGTTCTATGGGCTAATGCAAGCGGGGAAGTAATGAGTTTAGCGGACCGCTTGAAAATTCATGTTGCAAATACTCTAATGGGCTCAAGTGCATTTCCCGATACTCATCCTTTATCGCTTGGAATGGCCGGCATGTATGGCACAGAAATAGCAAACTATGCGATAGAAAATGCAGATATTTTATTAGCTGTCTGCTGCCGCTTTTCTAATAGAACAGCTAAAGACCCCGAAGAATTTGCAAAAGGAGCTACGGTGATACACATTGACGTAGACCCTACGGAAATCGACAGGAATAAAAAAGCTGATTTGGCTATTGTGGGTGACGCAAGACTTGTTCTCTCGGAATTACTAAAAATCATTGAATTGAAGCTCTTAAAATTAAAAAATACGGAGTTCAACTGGATAAAGCAATTAAAAGAATTGAGAGAGGGTTATAGTGAAAAATTAGATTACGATACACACCCCATAGATTACAGAAGGGTGTTTTACGAGCTAAGAAAGTTTGTTAACGATGAAGACATTATTGTAACAGGTGTAGGATGTCATCAGATGATGGCTCAAAGGTTCATACCACGGAAATACCCGAGAACATTTATCACAAGTGGAGGAGAAGGGACAATGGGTTTTGGGTTGCCAGCCGCAATAGGCGTTAAGGTTGCGAAACCAGCATCAGAAGTAATCAATATTGATGGTGATGGCTCATTTCAAATGACCCTGGAAGAGTTAGCCGTTCTTGCACAGGAAAACCTTAAGGTGATTACTGTCATCTGTAATAATCATTATTTAGGTATGGTCAGGCAATGGCAAAAAAACGTGTACGGGAGATACTCGTCTGTCTATCTTGGTGAAATTCCCGACTTTTCAAAAATCGCCGAGGCATACGTTTAAACGGTATCAAAGTTACCAGAACATCAGAAATAGTAAGTGCACTGGAAAAAGCACGAAAAAGTACTATCTCTTCTGTCATTGACATCCATGTTCAACCAGAACAAGATTTTGGTGAGACTCATCAATCAGCTTGCAGTAGAACTACAAAATTCTAAAAGATTTTGAATGAGTGCAGCACAGGATAAAAAAATAAAATAAGAACCTTGTATCCCCATGCTCTAAAGCTTTTCTTTTTAAGAAAAGGTTTCTAGTGGAAATCTGTGTAATCTTGTGGTTAGCTAAGCAAACACGTGGATTTTACTTTTCCGCCTTGTCCAGGTCCTGCTTAACATCGCGTTTGAAATCCTCGGTTAAATAATCGAGGCTCATCGGCAGTGAAAGCTCGAGCTTGCTGATAAACTGGACGCCAATGCGCACATTTCGCGGCCGGCATTCCAGCACGTGACCGCCGTAGTTCCGGTCGGAAGAGAGGAAATGCAAATGAAGCCCGGGAACGCTCACGGATGGCACAAACGCCGGCGTGAAAAATCCGGCAACTGTTCCTTCCACATTCGAGAAGCTGAAGATAGACTGCTCCTTGGTTGCTTCAGCCAGTGGCCGATAATTTTCCTGCTTGGGTACAGAGCGGGCTTTGACGTGCGAAAACCAGCCATCAATCCTGATTGCGTAAAATATATTAGGTGAGGGAAGAAGGCTATTGATAAAAGCAATGAAATCCTCCTAATTCATTTCAGATGAAATCTCATCATGGCTCAGAGGCTTGTAGAACGTGACGCAGGCAAAAGGCGTTAAGACTTCATCGCCGATTGCAACGACTCTCCCCTCGGCTGTGATCTGGTAAACATTTTCGTCAAGCATGACCATCTCACCGTCTAAATCGTTAAACGTGCCCAGGCCGAAATCGCCGTGTTTTTTGATCTCTTCTGCGCTAATCAGCGTTAAGTTGGGTCAATAAATATTTAATTTTAGTTGGGTATTATGCTTTCTTGTATTGGATAGATACTCCAGAAGAAGAGTTAAAATGACAGTTTGTGGAGCTACCGGTTCCATCCTAGCATCTTCAATATTATGCTCTTTAACTGGCTGTCCTATTTCTTTAAAGCTGCCCGCACCTCCAAAACCGATTCCTCAGGTCGGATTACCTCTGCACCATCTATCCTCCAGACAGCTCTCCAGATGGGGAAGGGATACGGCGACTCGTGAGTGATAATGCCATTATAGGTAGGTGCAACCATCATCAAATCTATGGCACGAACTGGGGTATAGCCTCTCAAACCAGTAAAGTCCATTCCCTTTAAAGCCTCACTTTTACTACCTAATAGAGTGAAACACCTCCGTAGCTTCTGCTAGTTCCGTAGCGGGAATCTTTACCCCCAGCATCTCTGCCCTCTCAAGGTTGAAAGCGATGTCCACAACTTTTGGGTCTACAATGGGAATGGTAGCAGGATTACTACCTTCGAGTATCTCTCCTCCAATGACACCAACATATATCCCCGTTTTATAGCCAGAAACCCCCGCTGCTGCCAGGAAGCCATCTTCCGCATGAAAGGTCAGAACGCCAAGCTCCGGGAGTTTGCTGTTGTGTATTGTCCAGTCCACTACTTCCGGAGCTGGAACCACCTCGCCGTTTTCAGCCCTCAGTTGATGATAGGTTAGAATGCCGACGAAATCGGCTTTCGTCTGGTACTCTGCAACCTTCTTCTTCCACTCCTTGAAGGTCTCCACTTGAATGGGGCCGATTACTTGCAACGGGGAATCTACTATCTTATCCAGGTACCGTTCTCTGAAAGTGTCGACAACAAAGGTGGAGCTGGAACTGGAATCAGCCAGGAGCACAATTTTGGAAGCGTTAGGGAATAATCTCTTGCCCAAGGAAAAGCACTCATAATATGGAAAACGCTCCAACGCGCCGGTGATGGGACCCCCCGGCATTTTTAAACTCTTAAGGGGGTCGTAGATAGTTGGGTCTACATTGACGCCAGAGGAAACGAAGGGCAGTTTCTTGTCCGGATGTCTTTTTGTGTATTCCACGGCGACATACTTGAGAGCATTATCATCATTGACAAACACTATGTCCGGATCAAACTCCGCTATAAGGTCAAGAGCAATCTCAGCACGCTGCTCTATCTGTTCTGGCGTGGTATAGGTGACCTTGGTATCCATATAAAACTCTTCCATTTCATAATCCCTGTCCAATAGGTATCCATTTCGACTAAGTCCCTCCACGATCCCCTTCTGGATGTATTGGTCCCATACCCACCCTTCATGGTAGGAATGGACTACGATAACTCTGAGTGTAGGGACCAACGATGAGTTTCTTTCATAAATCAACCTCCCAGGCGAGCTGGGATCGACCTGGTATCTAGCCATGCGCTCCCACAGAAAAGCTCCATTAGCCTCTCTTACAGCCCAAAAATCATAGTTACCAAACTTCCTGTCCCCTGCCTCGTTGAGGGCGGTCCAACCCGTAGCGCCAAAGTAATATCCGGCTGTTTGTTGCAGTGCTTTCTTCAAAGTAGCGGAGTCGTTTGTTCCTTCTGTCGCAAGGTATGATAGAGTCGCTACCCAGAGGGCATCGTAAGCAGCAAGAGCGTAATTATCCGGAGGTCTTCCTATCTTCTTTCGTATCTGATCCTCAACAAGTTCATACTTCTCCGTCTTCCCAACAGCATAGGTGGGATTCGGGAAACCTGTTCTTATTGCAAACCGCGCAGCCGGAGGGTTGCTGATAAGCTCTTTGTCAAGGGCAACAGCGCTGTTGCCATACCATTTCACCGTGGAGATACTGGTATAGTTTTGCGCTTGAAGGAAAATGGGAACAACCTCGCCAAAAGCCAGGAGGTATATACCCACGGAATCAACATCGCCATACTGAGCTATTGCTTGACTTACCTTCGAGTTCAGGTATCCCAGCTCTGTGGAGAAATCCTCAGTGGTGGGATGATAGCTTATGCCATCAACCACTGTGCCGCCAAGCTCCTCAAAGCAGCCTTTCGTGGCTTCAGAAAGATCATCTCCCCACACGTCACTTCTCCATAGGGGTATAACAACCCTGACTCCATCCTCCCACATCAGCCTGGCTATAGCTTCCGCTTGATGTGTAGCATCGGGGCAAAACCGAAACACATTATCTCCGGGAATAGCCAGGGAGGGGGCAACGCTGGATGGACTGACCAGCAGGATGCCGTTCTCATCTGCATATGCTTTAACCGTTTCAACTTCGGCGCTGGACTGCGGACCGATGACTACCTTAATGCCTTTTCCTGCTAGGCTTTGCAGCTTTTCGAGGGCAACCGCCGGGTCGGTCTTCGTGTCTTCAACAATAACTCTTACGCGTGTCTCGGAACCGATGCGGGAAAGATACTCATTTATGTCTTCTACTGCGAGCTCGAGCGCAGCTTCGCTTGATTCCCCTATAGAATGCGCATATCCGGTGAGAGACAGGAGAGCGCCGAAAACTACTTCTGGTTGTGGTTCAACTTCTGAAGCAGAAGTTATTAAGAACCCGCCTGCTGCGATGCCCACTACAAGTAGTATGACGGCTATTACAGCTACCACCTTTGTTGTTATAGCCATATTTATTTCATCCTGTTTTTCCCTATTTAAGCTTTTCGATTTTTTTCTATGCCGTTTACTATGCCGTTTAATCCCAGAAGAAACTTTTAGGTAGCTCCTTCAGGATATTGCTCAGCCAGAGGAGCTAAAGAAGCTCGCCCACTACGTTCGGTTCGAAATAATAAATCTCTCGTAGCTCCTCATCAGTCATCCCGGGAAAGACTTCAAACTCTCCCTCGATGATCGCTTGCTTTTTCTCTTCCACCATCTCCTTCACATTATCAGGAACTAAGTCACTAAATGGAGCGAGCTTTACTCCTCCCTCAGCAAGTCCATACCACCAGTCCTGATCTGGATGTTCGTCCCATGTTCCGTTATGTACTGCCTTCACTACATCGGTCATAACAGGAGCCCAGTTCCAAACAGTGCCAGTTAGAAATACATGAGGGGCAAATCTCCTCATATTTGAGTACTGGCTTATGAAATAGACTCCTCTTTCTTCTGCCGCCTCCGCCGGGGCATAAGAATCGGAACGGTGGGTGATAACGTCGCATCCCTTGTCAATAAGGGACAACGTTACTTCCTTCTCTTTTGGTGGGTCATACCATTCGCCTATCCACTCCACATAGACCTTGGCGTCAGGATTAACAGAGGCA
>CAZOEM010000123.1:0-7216 GCA_964578735.1 uncultured Halobacteria archaeon
TGGTAAAAGTTAAAAATGAATGAAATAAATACCCCAACTATAAAGGGGGAGCATCTGGGCGAGTAATCGCCCCATTCTTAATCTGAGATATTAGTATAATCCTCTTTTCATATAGCACATCAAAATAATATTGTTCTTTATGACGAGCAGCATCCGAAGAAGGGCAGGGCGCAGAAACTTCGCTTGTCCCTGCTTGACGGCGTTATCGGTCAGTCGATTGCCGAGGAACTGTACGACGGCAAAGACCCCGCGACCATCATGGCCTTTCTAGTGAAGTATCTGGACCTGAAAAATTAAAAAATCACTGACTTTTTTGATTGTGCCTCTCAACACGACAATAAAGAACTTTGTCATCGCGGGAGGGGGCATTATCTCGGCTTCTGTCTCGGCGGGCAACTACTGGCAAAGGCACTTGGTGCAAAAGTTAGACGAAAACAGACAAAAGAGATTGGAAACTTCGAGAATCTGAGCTTTGCGCTAACCAGGCTTTTAGGTTTAAAAATGCATATGGGCTCCAGTTTCATCTTGAGGCAACATCGGAAATGCTAGCGGAGTGGGTTAAAAATTACAGGAGCCGATAGGATGTATGCAGAAATAAAGGAAAATTTTGGAAAAATCGTGGTAGAGAATAACATGTGAGAAGGGAACGTAAGAATAAGGGCAAAAACAATGAGTGCAGAAGGAGCCATAGTGAATCCGGAAAGGGGAGATTTCCCCTTACTGAAGGGAAAAGAGCGGTTAATGCAGGCAGAGTTTAACGGCAGTCTGGGTCAGGCGTTCACGGATATGTACGGTAATTTTGAGGGAGCACCTCAAAATGCCCGGGATATGAAATTGAAAAACAATTTTAGAAGAGCGATATTTATCGCCACCTTGAATGCTGTAATGAGACCTCTTGGTTTAATTTATGGGACCATTCATTGCAAGAATAATGGTCCGGAGGAGTGTAGTGAAGAGTTAACTAATAGCGGGTGTTGCCAAACTATTAAATCCGGAGCGATTTTGTGCACGATCTGCGTGAGATGAAATGGTGATGGGATTATGATTGGTACAGGTGATTCAAACATAGGCATCGTTGATACAACCCTAAGAGATGGTGAACAGAGTGCAGGAGTAGCATTCAATCGAGAAGAGAAGTTGCATATTGCTCAAATGCTAGATGCAATTGGAGTTCAAGATATAGAAGCGGGTATTCCTGCTATGGGTAATGTGGAGCAAGTGACGATAAAATTGAAGAGCAACTTCGCACCCACCGCTCTTGATATGCACAACTATCAGTTTATCGCTTTGCGGCCTTTGTCTTCTCGCGCATCTCTCTTATGCCCATTGCAATATTGGCAATAATAGCACCTTTTCGGCCGCCTTTAGACACTAATACGCGGCCACTCTTTTCCCATTGCGTCTTCGGATATGCTTTCTCTGTCTCCACCTCAGGCTCCAGCTTGAGCATTCTCGCAACCTTCTCTATCTCTTCCACTTTTGGTGATTTCACTGCATTTCTTCGCGATACCTTTCGACCTTCCTTTCTCGTCCTACCCGCAGCTAAATAAGCAGGCCAGATAACCATCTTTTCTGTCATTTTTCTATATCTCTACTGCCCAAAAATAGCGATTTTCATGCCTGTCCATAGATATTCTATCCTTATATCCAGCACCCGCCAAACGACATAAGCACCAACAAACGTGCCTACTATGCTACCCAGATTTGCCAGTGCCGCTACAAGAATGACTTTAAACAGCTTGTTATTCGCCAGTTCTCGTAATGAGTTCACATTCATCATACCTTTTAAGTCTTCTACTGTCGGCTTCCTCACATAAGCCTCTACCAATCCGGCAGGCCAACCCGCAGCTAAAAGCGGGTTCAAAGAAGTAAGCCAGGCAACGGAAAATGCGGTGAGTACCGAGAGCGGATGCCCTCTTGCTATTACCACACCTATCGCAGAGAAAACACCATTTATCACTACCCAATAAAGAAACGCACTAAGAAGAACATCCCAGGAAATACCGGAGTAAAAGGCTGCTATAAAGACAACCACTAGCGCTACGCCTATCCCTAGTCCTAACAAATGCTTTATACCAAACCGCTTCTTGTTAGGAAGCGCGCATAACTCCTCCTTCGGCGGTATTAACTCAGGATGGCGTAGAAGATTCTTTATTCCTGCTACATGTCCTGCACCTACTACAGCAACGGTTTTTCTTTGCTCTAAATTGTTGGTCGAATGTTGGAGCTCCAACAGACTTCCCGCGATATACGCATCCCTTTCGTCTAATAGTGCTGTTGCGGCACCCGGCGAAAACTCCCTTAGTTCTTCCATCAATTGCGTTACCACGTCTTCATCAGTTATTCTATCCAGATTTATGCCGTCACCCACATTCATACCACCAATTTGTAGCTTTGAGGCACCTTCCTTATCTTTTCCCTCTTTTCCCTCGCCTCTTATATTCGTGATTGCAAATAGCATAGAAAAAACCATTTTTAACTTCTCAAAAAACTTCATCTTCTTCCAGAATCGCTGCATCGTTATTTGTATCGGTCTGTCAACTAATGCAATCTTACAACCTTTCTCCTCGGCTTTCCCTATTGCCGCCATCATATCTGCACCGGGCTCAATTCCTAACTCATCGCCCATTTTCCTCTGCACGTATGCAAGCAACCAATGAGTGAGTATTAAAAACGGACTGCCTGCGCTTAACGTATCAGTAACAGAAAAATTTTCGACTTCGCCTTTCAATGATTTGTAGCGTGCTTCACATAACTCAACAGCGACTACGTCCGGATTTTCTCGATCCATTACCGCCTCTACTTCCTTCACGCTCTTTTCTAATATGTGTCCGGTTCCTACAATGATTATATTATCTGTAATTGCACCAATAGCATCATTCTCGCTCATACCTGCTTTTACCTTCTCCTATTTACCGTAAATACTTAATAGCTTCATCTACTATTGCGATCCGGGCGCTATTTATCTGACCTCAGTTCCATCTCCAATGCACCTACCGGGCAGAGATTAACACAAGCTTTGCAGTTGTTGCATTCTTCATCATTTATCTCTATCCACAAGCCCATCAAATCTATTGCCCCTGTGGGACATACTGTGACACACGCACCGCAATACCCACATCTGTATCTATCGATCTTTATCATTTTTCTCCTTGAATATCTGCCCCTCAAATGTGCTGACCTCCGTATCCTTCAGTAACCAAGCATCCTGTGGCAAGCCCGCTTTCCAGCATGTCTGACATAAAAACTCCTCCGCAGACCATTTATTCTCTGTAGCTACTTGAGGCAGTAAAAGCCCTTGATATATTCCCCTTTTTACAATCAAGCCATGTTTACCTATCTCTATTTGCTCTGGCAATCCCCCTGGCTCCACTTTTAACACCTCTGGTGTAGTGAGTATCGTGAGCTCGATCGTCACATTCGGGAACTCATCTAGTGCAACCGGAGGGAATCGGGGATCGTTGAGCGCTGCGGATATCGCGGCATCTATAATCGCATCTTTTAACTTAAATATCGGATACGGATAGCCTATACAGCCTCTCAGATTTTCATGTTTATTCAGTGTGACAAAAACGCCACGCTTTTCTTCAAAGCTAGCAGGTAAGTTATCCGGCGCTTGCATTTTGCTGTTCTTACTCAATTGTTCCACTATTGCAGCTCTTGCGAGTTTTAGTCCCTCTTCTCCCTCTTCTTCCGTTGGCATTTTTGCTTCTGAATGCGGAGGGCAGGATTCGAACCTGCGAACCCCTACGGGAGCAGATCTTGAGTCTGCCTCCTTTGGCCACTCGGTAACCTCCGCTTTGCCAGATCAAACGATTATCGTAGCAGCCGAGGCTATCTTCGCGAACCGCTCCACCACTTCCCGCGCAACTGGCCCCCTTATCTCGGAACCCGTTGGCATACCTTTCTCATCCACAATAACAGCAGCATTATCCTCAAACTTCACTCGCATCCCAGAAGGTCGCCGGAATTCCTTTCGCTGCCGTACTATTACCGCCCTCACTATCTGCTTCTTTATTTCCGGTCTCCCCTTTTTCACTGATACAATCACCACGTCTCCAATTCCCGCCTTCGGGTATCTGTTCTTCACGCCACGGTAGCCTTTTACTGCTATTATCTGCAGCACCTTCGCACCGGTATTATCCACACAGTCTAAACGTGCACCAGTAGGCAATGCCTTTGTTATCTTTGCTTTTATTCCCTTCATACTACTACCTAAATATGTCTTTTAGCGTTAAATAAATATGAAAAAATTCATGATGCTCGCTTTTCTATCACCACAAAACTTTTCGTCTTACTCAGTGGTCGGCATTCCGCTATCTTCACCACATCCCCTACTCTTGCATTTATACAGGGTGGGTTATGTGCGGAAATCTTAGACCGCCGAGGTTCAAACCGCTCATATTTGCGCATCTTTTTGAGGTATGTCCTCAAAACAACAACTGTCTTCTGCGCTTTATCACTTATCACCAGGCCTTCTAAAACCTGTCCTCTTACCGGCAACTTGCCATGAAACGGACAATTGACATCTTCGCATTCCTTCCCGGGATTCTTAACCTCTATACCTATGTTTCGCATCTTAATAATACCTCATATTCTATTCTATGAACCTGCATATTCACTTCTTTATCCTATCTTCTGGTCTTGAAACAAGTCGATCTCCTTTTACTCGCACTCTTATTCCGCTGCCCAACACGAAAATGAATGTATTTCCCGCTTTTACTAGCCTCTTCTCATTCCTTCGCTCTGTCTCTATAACCAGCATATTCCGCGTCTCGTCAACCACTCTCCCACAGAGTCCCATCATGCTACTATTCCTACTTGCCTCAATTTCTGTTTTCAATCCTATCAGTTCATGTTGCAATATATTGTGCTGATTTATGTTCATCTCTTATCATTTACTCCCTAACGTATAGCCCATCTCGCGCAGTGTCTTCTTTACCAATTCTTTTTGGTTACCCTGTAATTCAATGCAGCCCGTTTTTACCGTGCCTCCACATGCACATATTGACTTCAACTCCTTCGACAGCGCTTTCAAGTCCACTTCCTTTCCATTCATTCCCTCTATTACCGTAGCAAATTTACCGAATTTCCTTCTCACTGTAAATACTTTTACTACTTGCTGCTCCTTCGCGATCTCCTTGCATATACATAAGTCTTTTGGCAATCCACATTTAGGACAAACCTCCATGCTCATTTCTCTTCTTCTCTTTCCTTTTCTCCTTGAACGGTTTTTATCCTCGCTATTGCCTTTCTTATCTCCCCTATCCTACCGGGATTATCAGGAGCTCCGCCTGTGGCTATCATCCCTCGTTCATGTAACAAATCATTCATCAGACTCTCCAATTCCTCCTGCCGCTCCGGTTCGCCCATCCTTCTTATCTCTTCCATCCTAAATATACTCATTCTTCCTCTTTCTCTTCCGCTCCTTCAACTTTTAATTCCGCTTCTTCAGCTTTTACCTCTTCAACCTTTGCTTTTTCCACTCCCTCTTCCTTTACCACGACCTCTTCTTTTACTACATTCATGCGAAAAGAATCGGGTATATTCGCATCGGGCGCTACTATCCAAACCATGACACCTATAACGCCAGTCTTTTTCTGCGCTATGGAATACCCCTTGTCCACTATTTCCTCAGCTACAGAACCACAGTGTTTTATGTAGCCTTCTACCATCTTCTCCACACGGCCACGCGGTCCTCTAAGCTTTCCGGACATGGTGATCTCACAGCCAAGTGCTCCTGCACCCATTATACGTTGCAGTGTTGACCGTCCAGCCCTTCTGAAATGCCAACCGCGCTCTATTAGCTTTGCAAGTCTATTAGACATCAATTGCGCACTTAGCTCAGGCGCTGCTATAGGTTGGACATCTATTTGTGGATTCTCCAGCTCTTGTCTCCTAGTTATTTCGTCGGTTACTTTTTTTATTCGCTTACCATTCTTCCCTATTATCATTCCCGGCTTCTCAACATGGACAGTTATCTGCGTGCCCATAGGGGTCCGTTTTATATCCATGCCCCCATAACCAGCCCTTTCTAACTCTTTCCGGAAATATTCGTCCATGCGAACTTTCTTTATCCCTTCTTCCACAAATATCTTCTCTATCACTTCCTTCTACTAACCCCCCATTTCCTTTAGCACGATCTCCACAGTAACGGTCTCCGTATTCTTGGGCGTAGCACGACCAAAAGCACGTGGCATTATTCCATGAATAGTGCGACCCTTCTTCGTGGCTACATGCCATACACGCATTAGATCAAGGTCAAGCCCTTTGTACTCAGCACTGCCCTTTGCATCTCGTAGCAATTTCAATATCGCCGCGGTTGCCCTTACCGGATATCTCCCGGCATGCCATTTATTTAGCCCCTTACGATGCCCAACTTTCCTCTTATATCGCTTGAATGGAACTGCCACCTTCATTCCAAGCACATCCTCCAGGTATGCCTCTGTAGCCCCTACTTTCTTACCCTTTATCGCTCTGCACACCTCATGTGCATGCTTAGGCGATATATGGAGTTCATAAGCCATAGCTCTAGCAGTCGTCTCCGGATCAATTACGTTTTCCATGCAATACTTTACCCGTCCCATTTAACTTATTTCAGCGGCACATACTTTGAAGACTTTGTCGCTCCTACTCCCGCAGCTCCATGTGATACTTTCTTTCGTGTCAATGCAAACTCACCCAAATAATGCCCTATCATTTCTGACTTTATCTCCACGTATTCAAAGCTTTTTCCATTGTGTATCCCTATCGTCTTCCCCATCATACCTGGCAAAACGATAGCATCTCTCAGATGTGTCCTTATATCCTTTTTCCCTGAACTAACTGCCTCCAGCAGTTTCTCTTCTTCAGGCCGCAAAGTCCGCTTTATTTTCCTTCGCTGTTTTGCACATAAAAGTTTAACTAACTCTTCAAGCTTCATCTTCTTTAGCTTTGCCGCCGTATACCCTCTATATGTGAATTCTTCTTCCTTCTTCTTCAATGTTGTTTTAGATTTCTTCTTTGCCATTAGATCACCTCTTACCGGTTTGTTTTGCCGCTATGCTCCCAACTTTCCTTCCCGGTGGTGCACCTCGCCCGGCCGTTTTCGGCTTCCCAACGTGCTGATGCGCGCCACCACCAAAAGGATGGTCAACGGGATTCATAGCTACTCCTCGCACTATCGGATATTTCGCTGCACGTGCCTTCATCTTATGATATTTCTTTCCCGCTTTTA
>CAZOEM010000124.1:0-7207 GCA_964578735.1 uncultured Halobacteria archaeon
ATAACTGCTTGTTTTAATTATATTTAAGTACCACGCGAGATACCAGAGAGCCAATGATTTTCTCAATAATCCGCCTTTCTTGTTCTTTAAGTCGGATATTCTGTTGTATTTTTGGATCTTCTGTGTAAAAAGATTTTACATAATTCCGAAACCATGCATGGAACGGAAAAAGGCAGTGACCACATTATTCATCTTCTATCCTCTAATATGGCACTTCTCGCTCTTACTTACATTCTATCTCGGATGAGAAAACACGACTTTTGTCGCATCTACCCAGTAACGCCCAAAGCCGCCGACAAAATGTCCTATCTCTACCGCGGATATATCCTCTGGAATGGGCGCATTTCCAGAGAGAATGGGAAGCAGTATCAACAGCGCAAGCACCACTAACACAATTATTGTTAATAGCCTCATTTTTATATCTCACCTCTAATTATTATTCCTCATTCTTATTTTTGTTCTCTCCCTATAAAAATGTATCGCTCACTTGCTTAATGAGGTATTACCTTGCCATGAAATGAAAGCTCGGAAACAATAAACGCAATTCCGGCAACTAAGACTATTGTCGCTCCCGAAGGTAAGTTGAACTCATAAGACAGCCATAACCCGCAAATAGTCAAGACTACAGAAAGGAAAACCGAAATGCACATCATACTACTCAAACGATGTGTAAATTGTCTGCCCATCGCAGCCGGTATGGTTAATAGAGCAATAACTAAAATAACACCCACAACCTTTATTAATACCACTACAGTCAGTGCAATAAGGCATAAAAGGAGAAGGTATAATCGCTCTGTGTGAAGACCAGCCGCAGTTGCATACTCCTCATCGAACGAAATCGCTTGAAATTCACGGTGAAATAAAAGCACCACCACGATTATAGCGGTATCCAAGCACAACATCAGGATTAAATCCGAAGTAGGCACCGTTAAAATACTGCCAAATAAATAGCCAAACAGGTCCGGCGCATATCCGGGTGTCAATCCGATGAGTATAATGCCGAGAGCCATACCCATTGCCCATAAAATGCCTATCGCGGTATCTTCTGGTATTTTCGTCTTCCGCCCGATAACGCCCATGCTCAGTGCAGATGCGATGCTAAACGGAATAACACCTAGAATAGGGTCCACACCCAGGAAATAGCCCAAGCCAACACCACCAAAGGCAGCATGTGCTATTCCTCCACTGATGAATACAATCCTCTTCACCACAACGTAGACGCCGACAATACCACATGCGATACTGGCTAACAACGCCGCTATTAGCGCGTTTCTCATGAATTCATACTCTAAAATTTCTAGCATCTATCTACCTATGCTCCTTCAACACTCTATGAGGAACGCCATGCGCTATTATCTCTACGGGACAGAGATAAGACTCTTCCAGGTCTTCTCCCGTTAACTCTTTTGAGTCATGATAAAAAAGCCTGCGATTAATGCATGCGATTTTATCAACGTAAATGGAAACAGCACTGATGTCATGTGATACTAAAACAATCGCCATTTGCTGCCTCAGTTTCTCAAAGAGTTCATAAAGCTCGGTCTGCATATGCGAATCAACACTTGCCATCGGCTCGTCCAATAGAAGCATTTTCGGCTCGGTTACCAGTGCACGCGCGATAAAAACACGCTGCTGTTGCCCGCCTGAAAGTTGCCCTATTTGAGAATCGCGAAAATCAAGCATCTCCACGGTCTCCAGAGCATCATAAGCAAGCTTCTTATCCTCTTCACTATATCTTCTGAACCGTTTCATCTGTCCCACACGCCCCATTAGCACTACATCCACGACATTTATCGGGAAATCACGATCAAAAAGGCTGTACTGGGGCACATATCCAACGGATTTACGGCCTCTCTCTGGCGTATGTCCAAAAACAGTGATTTCACCACGACTAGGCTTCAGTAAGCCAAGAATGACTTTAAGGAGACATGTTTTCCCGCCGCCATTTGGTCCTATTATACCCAAGAAATCCTGATCTTTTATTGATAGGTTTATCCCTTCCAACACAGGCATATTGTCAAAATATAACCATACCTCTTCCAGCTTTACTATCTCCCTTCTTTCTATCATTATTATTTATTCCATCTCCAGTGATAGTGCCGCTGCTATGCTTCGCATATTGGCAGTATAATCAAGAGGGAGCGGGTCTATAAAAACAGTTTGCCCGTCAATCGCATGTGCAATCACTTCTGCATCATCAGTCGCAAATTGCGGCGCCACATAGACATAGGACAGGTTATATTGTCGCGCTTGATCAATACAATTCCGGATGACTTTAGGTGTTGGCGCTTTTCCTTTATGCTCAATTGCAATTTGCGTCAGATTATATTCCGATGCAAAATATCCAAATGCCGGATGGTAGATCATAAAGACACGAGTGTTAGTAAAACTGTCAAGTCGCTCGTGGATGTATGCGTCAATGTCATCGAGTTCTTGCAGATATTTGTCGCGGTTTGCTGTATACTCCGCTTCGTGCTCCGGATCAATCTCGATGAGCCCATCGCATATATTAGTCACCATAACTTTTGCATTGAGTGGCGAAATCCAAATATGTGGGTCTTTTCCCATATTTGAGATACCTTTAGCGCAATCAACAACTTGCATATCCGGATTGACAGCCATGATTTTGTCCATCCATGCATTCTCAAATTCTACACCTGAACCAACTTTGAAGTACATCTTCGCCTTGCTTACCGCCCTTAACTGACTAGGCGTTGGCTCATATGTATGGGGACTCGCTCCCGGCGGCACCATTACCGTCACCGCTACGTTGTCCGCACCGATCTCTTCTACAAAATCCGCTTGTGGTACTATGGTTACTATAACTCCTATCTGTTCGTCTTCCGCTCTCTCACCCCCAGGGGCTATGCATGCGATCACGCAGGCAACGGCTATCAAGCAGCCTATTACGATCCATATCCTCTTATCCATCTTTCCGTATTGCCTTTCCTAAACTAGCCATAGAAATAAAAAACAATCAATACAACTTAATAATATTTGCTTTTATTATTAATAACATTTGTAAGGGCATTTATAACTGTATTATTAAAATATATTTAGGATAATATGATATATATAGGAAAATGGCTATTATTAGCATTTCATTAAATGATAAACTGTTAACGGATATTGATCAGCTTCAGGAAGAACTCGGGTTCTCTGGGCGGTCAGAAGTGATACGGGCAGGAGCGAGGATGCTCCTTGCTGATAACAAGGATAAGGAAAAACTAAATGGATGGTTGAACTCTGTCCTTTTGCTCATCCACTCCCAGAAAGTGGAAGATACAGTAACAGCGATAAAGCATGAGTTTGTGGATATCATAAGTACTCAGATTCATAACCACTTACGAGAGGACAAATGCATCGAAGTATTCATATTAGAGGGAGACGCAGCACGAATAAATGATTTGGTTAGGCTTTTCCTGACAACCAGAAAAATGGATTATGTCAAGTTGATTGTGGCATAACTTGGATTTTGCACGGAATTACGTAAATTCGATAATAGAGAAAAGAACAGGCTTAAAATGGCACTTGAACTTTGATACAAAAGGCTATGCGTTATAGTATTCACTGTGAAAGACGCTAAAAGTGGTAGAGCTATCAACGGAGATGCAGAGATAGTTGGTGAGCATCTGACTGACATCTTAGGAAAAGACATTAATCAACACCTAACTATAGTGCCTCTTTGAGACGTTGCTCTAATGACATAATAAATTGCTTAAGGCTTGCAATCTCGTTATTTCTGCCTTTATAGTTTGCATCAAATACCTCATCAAAATGAGCTAATTCTCTTTTAATTTTATCATAGTCTTTTGATTGGTAAAAATGTTCAATTGGGGTAACTTCGGTTTTTCGGCCATATTCAAAATATGCATTTTCCGTAATTATTACATTTTCGTAATAACCAACATCCACACTACAAAAACTAAACGACCCTGATTTTAACAAATTGTCTAAATTCCTTGTCATTTCAAGAGCTAAACCGTGAACTTCTTCTGGTTTAACTTTTGCTTTTTCAATTAAGTACTTCAAATATCTAGGACTATTACGGATAATTAGGCGAACTTTTCCTTCTGACTGTGGTGTGCTTCCTTCGAGATAAGTACGTAAAGCAAGACTAAAAGATCTACGATCTTCTCGCTCTAATCGGCGCTCTATTACCCATTTCGGATGAAGAAAATAAGGACCCATCACAATAGCATGCAGAGAATTTGGCTGAGATTCTAGTTCTTTAATAACTTCCTCATTATACACGCCCTTACCATGAAAGAATCTCTCCAATTTTCTTTCTGCTAATGCCTTAAAATATACATCTATTGAAGCTCCGACTACTGGTATCTTTATTACTATTGCCCGTACTAAAGGACGTTCTTTATATTTTCTCGCGAGAGATTCCATCATTTTCCCTTTCTTCTTCGCTTTCGAGTAACCATCTTCTGTCATCATGACATCCACTCTTAGTTTTATATGGAGTAGAGATTATCTGGTTATATCAGAACCATGGATATTAAACGAAATACCGGAGTAATCCTTGCATTAGATATAACTGAAGAAAAACTCGCTATAGATATTGTTAGAAATATTTGGGAGGATATCGATGCAATTAAAGTAGGTCTTCCTTTGGTTTTGAATTGTGGATTAGACATTGTTAAAAAATTAAAACGGATAGCGGATATTCCAATCATAGCGGATTTTAAAATAATGGATTATTCACTTATTGCTGTGAAAACCGTTGAAACTGCTATTGATGCCGGTTATGATGCAGTTGTAGTGTGTGGAGCATGCGGACCGACTGTGATTTCACGATGTGTTAAAGCAGCAAACGATAAAAAGGTTTTTGTCTTCGTGGAGTTTACACATCGAGATGGCTTGCTGGATTCTAATATCGCAAATCGTAGTGCCCGATTAGCAAAAGAGAGCGGTGCTTATGGTATTTTTGCACCTGGTACAAAACTTGAAAGAGTAAAAGAATTGCGAAATATTGTAGGAAATCTAATTATAGCATGCTGCGGTATTGGAGCACAGGGGCCTGAGCCGGGAAGTGCGATTAAAGCAGGTGCGGATTTTGAGATAATAGGTAGGGCAATATACGAAGCTGATAACTCCAAATCCACTATCACGCAGATAGTTGAAGAAATGGGGATTAAGAAATGAGTTAGAAAAGGTTATCCTCGTTTGCTAACGTTAATTCATTATGTCCTGTAGCGGAATCAAAGATTCTTTTTGAAACTACGTTAGGCAATTCAATTAGAAATATTTCGGCAGTTGTAAATACGATATTCCCCTCAAGGAGATGCCCAGCATATAAATTACCATTTGAATCAGAAAGGATTAAATGAACATGCATCCCATTTAGTGAGATTGTGCCTTCTGCAGAGACTATTTCAAAGGGCCCTTTCTCTTCTATGATATCATATATCTCTACATCATTAATCGGTTCCCCGCTTTTAGTGTCATATGCTATCCTCTTCACTGAAGTATTATACACTCGTCTTAATTTGCATTCCGTTAAACTTCCTAACAATGTGAGAATTGCTGCGCATTTAATATTATTTGTTTCACATATATGCGCAATTTCCTTTTTTAAATCTTTGTTTGGTGTAATTCTCGCCGCTACAACTCTGCCTTTATCAATTATCACTTTGTTAGTTGGCATATTACTATTTAGGCAATTCGCTCTTCCTTACGCGGTAAATCATATCTAAATCTTCTTTTGTCTTTTCTGCGATTTCCGGACTGAAATCACTAAGAGTATCTAATATCTCGCTTAATGGATATGGTTCATTTGAGTATTTCGCTGAAAGAGCAAGTAGGGCACATTGCTTGCATAACTTAGCCTTTTCTTCTATGTTCTCCGCAGTGTCTATTCCTTCTTCTCTACTAAAGATAAATCTGCCTATACCTTCACATGTTGCACCGGCATATAATGCACTGCCCGGCAATGCACCCTGAGGACCAATTCCAATTGAGATTATCATGATATTATTTTTATAGATTCTTCTATAACCGTCGAATAATTCGTAAGGTCTATTTGCGGGCTCAATAGTACCAATAGCTCGGATTTTGACATTTGTCGTCTCTTTACCTAGTTTTACGGGATATGTGTAATTACCTAGAGCACGTTCACGCATTTTGTCAATTATCTCTTCGCCTTTAAAATAATCCTTTTTTACCTCTTTATAGCCATCATGAGTCATATTTATAACGTGAACGACACCTGCCATGTCATTTCTTTCGGCTGCTAACTGAACAGCACCGGCACAATCAGGTCCAATTTGCGGTAGTGCATGTACTGCATCGAAACCCAATTTGTAGAGGATGTCGGCAGCTTGGAAATTTGTGTTTGGAATATCTCCTAATTTCTGATCTAACCATACTACCGGCTCGACATTTGTTTTCGCTTTACATATCTCTTTAACTTCATGGACGAAATTCGGTCTTTTTGCGATTAAAAAGGTTAACAGCGATTGAAAATTCATCTTATAACCGGATACATGCCCGGCAGTGGATTCAACGATCTTTTCTAGTTCTTTTACTATTCTTTCTGATTCATCTAAATGTCTTTTGGATACGTTGTGGTCGAGATTTATAACAATGGGCGAGCCTGTTACTTTGAAACAATTTATAAATGTATCAAGAAACTTTTCGCCTACCAATCCCGCTATATTTTCCTTAATTGGCATTAGTGTTTTATTTAAATGCTTTTCAGCAGCTTTTATAATCTCATCTGTGCCTTCTTCTCTGCTCAATATTTCAAAATTGGAAGTGTTCATTTTTGTTTACCTATTTAAGATTAAGATTTACCACAGTTAAATTATAAAGGTACCTCCATTTCAGAGATAAGTTTTTTATCTACCATCGTCTTTAAGACGCCGATAGTTAAGATATCTAATGCTTTTCCAGTTTCTCTTTCCGCATCTTCATACCATCTTGGTAGTTCTACCCCCTCTTGGTTTATCCAATCTTCTAAAATCCCTCTTAGAGTGGAATAGATAAGAGACACCGATACGGATACGCTACGCTTTTCTTCACTTTCCATTGCGAGTGCTATTTTAATTGATTTACTTAGTCTATGCAAATTTTCATCACGGGTAAACTGCTCGGTTAGAAATCCATATCTTTTTGCTATTTCGTATAATTCATGAATACCAGGGATTTTATTTATCCCCTCTCGCAAAACGGGATATTCTATTTTTCTCACTGCGTC
>CAZOEM010000125.1:0-7182 GCA_964578735.1 uncultured Halobacteria archaeon
ATCTGCGTTTAATAATTTTTTGGAATTTTCGCAAGTGGTCAATACCGCATCCTAAATATCCGGCCACAGACGTCAAACTCAGTGCATGTCCTTTGTATCTATTGATAACCTTGGTCATGTCTTCTTCACTTCCCTTGACGCCTCGTCCTCTCAGCATTAACAGTGAATCAGGAATGCTCAAGTCAATCAATGACAGCTTCTTGTAACCACGCTCATACCATTCATCTAAATCTTTTAATGGATAGCGGGAAGTAATCAAACACAGACCTTTTGAGACATCCGCCAAATAATGAAGCAATTCTGTACATTCGCGATGTATCATCTTTCCAAATTCGTCCCCAGATGCTGATTTTTGCATCTGCTCAAGCCCATCCAGTAGGATTAAGTAGGTTCCTTGATGAATATACTCCTTTACCCGGTCTGTCTTCTCCCAGGTGCTTTTTATGGTTTCCGGCTCTATTCGCCCTTGACTAACATATCGTAACAGGGCATTCAAAAATTGTTCAAGATATGCGTTATGATAAAAACCCCACCAGAAGATACCGTCCGGCTTGATAGCATTAGATTCTAGAGTATCGTACCAGTTTCGTACAATAGCTGATTTTCCTACGCCGCCCCAGCCAATGAGCGCTCCAACCCGCACTTCGGGATTAGAGTACCAATCAGTGATGGTTTCAAGTATCTCTTCCCGACCAACAAAGTTGAGTTCAGGCGGGGTTTGGTTGTGGAGACGGGGTAGAGATGGGAAGGTAAGTGACTCCTTCTCAGAAGGCTGTTGGATGATAATGCGTTCAGCCATATAAATATCCCGATGAGCTTCTTGTTTTTCTATTTTAAACTTTGGTTGTTCTTCATTCATTGTATCTTCCAACCCGTTAAAACATCCAACCTAATTTAGCAGCAGTCGTACCCAACCATGCGGCTGCTTTAGCAACCAATACCCCTATATCTTTCAGAGTTTCACCGGTTGTTTTTGCTTCTTTCAAAATCTCGTTGGTCTTTTTAATGCTTTCTGCAATTGATTTCTTGTCAGGCTTTTCATCTTCAAGCTCTATCTTCGCGCCTTCTATTTGGTTGACTATTCTCTTTTTGTCTTTTTCAGTAATGTCTAATTCGCCAACTTTATGTTGAATAGCCTCAATTAGCTTTAGGATGTCCTCTGCTGGTGAATTCTGATTAACATTCAAATCTCGTGCAATGTTAAAAATATCTCGTCCCGCATGCTGTTCTCCGATGACAAAAATATGTTTCTCGTTCATCGTTTCACCTCTGATATTTCAATCATTTTCATGACATCAATTCTTCCATTATTCTTAACATATTCTTCTTTAAATCGGGAATGTCTCTTGTAACAACCTCCCATGTCAACTCCAAATTCTTCAATCAACTCAACGCACTCTAATATATGCTCTATGAAAGTCTCAGCGTCTTTCTTCATAGGATCACCTCTTGCTCGCTCAATATCCTTTCCTTGAGGAGCGGGTGAAGAGACTTATATGTAAGAACATCTACCCTCATTCTTAGCAATTCCTGAAGGTCTAATTTTAAACCTGCAAGGTCTAATAAACTCTTTCTCCCTTCAAATTCAATTAGTATGTCAATATCGCTCTCTTCTGTGGCTTCTCCTCTTACAATAGAGCCAAAAAGGGCTGCCCTTTTCACCTCATGTTCCCTCAACACATCAATGAGCGTCTTCTTTATCTCATCTATCTGGTCTTCCTTCATGTCTCTTACCTCTCATAGCGAGGATTCCGAATTTCGTATAACCGGTATCGGAGTATGCGAAGTGTGAGCCAAAGCCGAACATTTGCATGAGCAATTAGCCATATAATTTATACCTAATGGTCTTATTTCCTCACCACTAACAAAAGAGGCGGTATAACTCAATCATAACCATTCTTGCTTTAATTTTTCCCTCCATCGTTCTCACTTATAATATAATTTGGTTTTTGTTATAAACCTTTAAGCTGGGTGGAAGCAGGAACTGAATAGAGGGTAGCTTTTGCTGCAAAAGCTTGAGCAAAAGCCTTTTTATTCCCTCATGTGTCTCATCTACTTTATCGAACAGATACTCAAGGGTCTCTAAAATCTCAGGGATTAATTTAACCGCCACAACTATAAGCTCAATATTCTCCTTCTGGTCACATCCGGCATCTTTGATGATAGCCCGCAAATCATCTTCTGAAATACTACTAACCTCCTGTTCAAGTTCTTTATTTCCCTCTTCCCCTTGATTTTTTACTTTTGTAGGCTTTTTCCTCTGCACAATATATCATTATTCCCTCATCTATATTAAAAAGTAGGAGACTAATCAAAACACCTCTTATACGGTTTAAGATTCGCTTTTACCGCCCTTACCACCTTGTTAGTTTCATCCAATGCAGAATCTTTAATGTGTCTTTCAGGTACTGGCTCTTCAATCTCTATTTCTATGCCTACCAATCCGGATATTAAGGAAAGCCACGCATAGGGCAAGATATTTTCATTGTAACCCGAGGCAATCAAATCTATCTCTTTTCCATGACATATTTCTGCAATCGCTCTAACCTTCTCTCCTATCATCCTGAACCCTTTTATTGGCAATCCTAACTGAGTGAGCTGGTCATTTAGATACGGATCGGAACCGCCATTCCTAACGATAATCTGTGGCTCAAATTCTTTTGCCACCGGTTGAACTATCGCCTCAAAAACTAATTTGTAGGATTCGTAGCCAGCATCCACGGGCATTGGAACATTTATTGTGTATCCTTTTCCCTCACCTTCTCCGATTTGATTAGCAAAGCCAGTTCCAGGGTATATTGTTCTTGGGTCCTGATGTAAATCAATGAACATTACTCTTGGGTCCTGGTAAAAGTATTCAGAAGTTCCATTTCCGGCATGAGCATCTGTGTCTAAAATCAAGATTCGCTTTAGACCGTATTCCTGCATCAGATATTTTGCGGTATATGCGACATCGTTATAAAGGCAAAAACCTTCGCCAAAAGCGGGTTTAGCGTGATGCAGCCCTCCACCTATTGAGACCGCTTTCTCAAATTCGCCGCTTTCTAGCAGATCCACTGCTCTTTTTGCCTGTCCAATGATAAGCCTGGCCGCTTCTTCTACCTTCCTTGGCTTTCCAACAGGTCTGTTGTCAGCACTATGGAACAGGTAAAATCGCCCATCATAATGTAAGCCTAAATTTGCAGCTTTGTAGTAAGCCCTTGTAAAGTCTATATAGTCCTTCTCACAGATAAAAAGCAGGTCTTCATCATTTGCCTTTTCCGCGCCAAGGATTTGATAGTTTTCCTCGCTTACATTTTCCATCAAGAAACGATGAAATCTTTGATACCTATCTCCACTAAATGGATGCCCTACGCCAAAATCATATTCCTTTAGGTCATCCCTATACAAAATCGCTAATTTTGATCGCATGTTTTTTTCCTCTTCTTAAAGTATGTTATAGTCCTCTCGGGAAATAAAATAAATTATTGACACAGATTAACACTGATTAAAAATCAATAATAGAGATAGCAGAAGAAGGTAACGTGCTGGATGACGATGTTATCAGAACCATAGATAATGCACACTTTTCTGAAGGTGGGATAGCGGTATTAAAAGGTAATATCGCACACAACTCGATAATAAAGCAAACTGCGGTTGGTCAGGAGATGATGGTTCATTCAGGACCTGCCAAAGTATTCTATACTGAAAAGGCTCTGTTGAACGCGATAGAAGCGAAGAAGATTGCAGAGGGGGATGTTATTGTGTTGCCGTTTCAGGGTCCTGCAGGTGCACCGGGCATGCCGGAAATGCTGACGCCTACGGATGCGATAATGGGTGCATGCTATAAAAGGGTGGCTTTAATCACTGATGGTAGGTTCTCAGGCGGCACTACCGGCCCTTGCATTGGGCATGTTGAGATGGAGGCGTATAATGGCGGTACTATTGGTGCAATAAAAGACGGGGACATCATAGAAATAGATATTCCAAAAAGGGGGCTAAATGTGAAATTGAGCGATGCTGAGATTGAAGAGCGGTTGAAGAGGGTTAAAGCGCCTGAACGGAAACTGACGCCGTTAATGATATCGTACCGGGAGAAGTTTACGGGTAGTAATTGTTATGGTGAGTGAAGATTTCGATTCTAATCCGTTATTTTATTACACCTTTTCTTCCAGCATTTCATAGAATAGCTTCGGTTTGCTCCTTTAATGTGAATAGTTCCCGCACAAATATTTCCTTCCCTTTTGACACATCCGCCTTCTTAAGTGCATCTTCTATATCTTCACCTATCGCCAAGCTTCCCATCGCAAAATATCACGGTTTTACCATGATACTTTGATAAAAGTTCCTCCTCCATTTTATGGTAAACTTCCATATTTTTATTGCATGACCAAATTTCCATCTTCCACTGCCTCCCTATTTTCTTTGCTTTTATATTGGTCTTTGCTTTTTAAACAAGTATTGTCTTTTATATGTGCATCTAGAATGTTATCATTGTATGTTAATTGTGGGACTGCCTCGAAGCGGAAGTAAGATAAGGGATGGGGGTAGTACATACTACTAAAAATGGAAATAAAATGAAGGTCGTATATAGCATGGCATGCGTTATTATTTCTGGGAAAAAGAAACTCCGCCTCAATTGGTATTTCCAGTTGACGAGGCTTTCAAGGTTTAACAAATCATGTGGATGAGGATTTAAATGCTGATTGATCGTCTTCAAGCTTTAGACTCTGATTTGGCTGAGGAAATAAATCATTGGTGCGATTTAGCTAAGGGAAACTTGGAACAGATTGAAAAGAATTTTGAAGAGTATACAGACTATGGTCCTGAGCATTGCGAAGCAATGCTTGAGTGTCTTGACTGGCTGGTACCCAGTGATGTGGTTGAAAAACTTAACCCTTTAGAAATTGCTCTATTGCTTTTGGCTATTTACCATCATGATATTGAGATGGCTTGGGATGTTGAGCGACGAGATATGCTTATGAAGGCAGACCCAGACTGGTTAGCCGAGAAGGATGGGCTCATCGATAAGTTCCGTCACTCAAAGACCGTTACTGATAAATCTGATAAATCCCTTTTGAATCTAGCATTCGTAGAATGGGCTAGGAAGCGACATGGGGAAGAGGCAGTCCAGTGGATTGAAGAAAACAGGATTGGTAAACCTGACTTCCGCCTTAAGAACTACTTTAAGTATGACCCTTGGCCTGACGTGGCAAAGCTCTGTAAAGCGCATACAATGCCCACATGTGATCATCTAGGTACAGATGAAATTAGGGGCCCAAGTGGCACTAAGATAAATCTCTGCTTTATTGGATGCGCCTTACGACTGGCGGATATTTGTCATATTACCATAGACCGTGTTGATCCAGAAGTTGAAAAGTACATACGATTTACCGACAAATACTCAAGGGGAAAATGGGAAGTGCATCAACGTATTATGGGCGTTGGCCAAGGTAATCGAGTGATTATGATCAATGCAAAGCCGGACTCACCTGCCATTCACCGCGCAATCGCTACAATAGCACGAGAAATTAAAAGCGAGATTGACAAGATAAATATGACCCTGTCAAAAAAAATCGAGCTTACTATTCACTTGGATGGGAGTCGACTTTGAGACACAGGTTGAAATATGTGGCCCATATAAATACCGCGATTGGGAATTTGCTTTAGACCAATCCAAGGTCTACGAGCTATTGATGGGCAATAAACTTTATGCTGACAACTCAGTTTGTATCAGAGAGCTTTTACAGAATGCTGTGGATGCTGTACAAGCTCGCTGGGGGGATGAAACAGCAACTAAAGCTAGGATCATTTGTCGACACTACGAAAAGCAGCGGGATGATCAAAAATTTGAGGTGATTGAAGTTGAGGACAATGGTATTGCGATGGATGAAGAAATAATTGAGACTAATTTACTTAAAGTCCCCAGTGAGCCATTCTATAAAACGGGTAGATTCAGGCGTGAACATCCTAAAGCCGCAGAAGTCATGCCTACACCTATTGCTCAGTTTGGCATCGGCTTCCTTTCCAACTTTATGGTTGCCAACACAGTTGAGATTTTCACACGATATGATTCACCAAGTAAACCGGCGGAGCCAGTTCACATAGAGCTTAAGTCCTTAGATAAAGGTGTGGTATACCATGAACCAGTTATGGAGCACTTTCCTGAAGGTGTGCGCTCAGGATCAGGTACTTGCATAAGACTATGGCTAACAAAAAAGCTCACCGATTGGCCTCGCTCTCATGAACAAAAAAATTGGAGAAGCTTGGAGGTAGTTGTCAGGCACTGGGCGAGAAGAATAACTCCTGAGCTTATAGTAGAGGAATCCGGGAAGAAGCTTTCAATATTGCCCAAGAAGAGTGTTGCGCCCACTAATACCTTGTCAATTCAAGATACTGCAAATGGCATTAGTGGATATGTCAATTTATTTCTTGATCATAATGATCCTGAGGCACGGGATATGCAAGTTATAGTATCAGGTTTCTATGTAGAAAAAAGCCCCCTAAGGAAGGACTTAATTGGTTTTTGGTTTCCTAAGGGTGAAATTGACTTCTCCGGAAAGAGAGATTTTTCATTGACGGTCGGGTGCTCCCCCCTTATAGTTGGGGTATTTATTTTTATTCCTTCTTATCTTTTACCACCAATGCAATAATAAAAAGATGAGTGAAGAATCTAAAAAAAACGAGGACGCAAGCGGAAGGATCATGATCAGGCATGCCCCAATCAGAATTGCGAGATTTATGGAATAGTTAACCACGAAGACGTGATCAGGAATGGCCACCAAAAGAACGGTGAACAAGAATACCAGTGTAATCGGTGTAAAGCGCGATTCAATAGAAAAAAGGGACACCATTAGAAGGTCTTCGCACGCCGAACCACATTATCCGGCTGGCGATGTTTCTGTATATGTGTGGCGTGGGTGTGGCGATGATTGCTGTGGCTACGGGGAAGCAGGAGAAGACCGTGGAGCGGTGGATGCGGCGGATAGCCCCGCACTGCAAGAGATTGATAGAGCAGAATTTGAGTAAGCAGAATCACGGCTTCACATCCGTGTATTTGCAAATGGACGAATTGTGGAGCTATCTGTGGCGAAAGAAGACGAAAGTGTGGATTTGGGCAGGGCTAGACGTGGTTACGCGGTTGTTCATCGCGTTCCATGTCGGAGATCGGAGCGGTGAGTCGGCAAAAGCTTTGGTAGAGGC
>CAZOEM010000126.1:0-7140 GCA_964578735.1 uncultured Halobacteria archaeon
ATTGCTTTGTTGTAATCCTCTATTGCTCTTTCGTATTGCATTAAATCAGAATAAGCAAGTCCACGAGTGTAATATGCAAGAGCACAATTTGGATCTAGTTCTATTGTCTTGTTGTAACATTCTATTTCTTTTTCGTAATTACCTGCCTTTCCAAAATTAATACCTCTTTCATACCACTCTTCCGCTGTTTCCGCACTAACCACCTGTGCAAAAAAGCAAAATCCAATCAACACGAGCGCAGCTATTTGAACTGCTTGGGTTTTCATTTTCATTATAAAGCCCTCCCTGAGCTCCCTTTTGCGGGGATTTTGAATTGTGAGACAGCCCCTTAAGTACGAAGCTTGCCTATGGTTACTATGTATAAGGTGTTATAAATACTTTTCGGTTTTTTCTTTTATATATAGTTTGCTAAATTTAGAATATGCACATTACTCTAAAATCCGATGTAGTTTCATCGCATACGTATTCTTTTAAAAAAATAACAAATTTAACCGGTATTAGATACTTTCAGATGGGATTTTATTAATTTTCGAGAGTGAAATGAAAAAAATGCTTAGGCTATTAACCCATGCGCCTATTGTACATACACCCATTTTTATCGGTGGCTAACAATAGCAAAGAAGCGATAATCCTAAAATTGCGAAAGAATCGTGATCAGTAATTCGTAATTCACGACTGAACGTAAGGGCTTGTCAAGCATGGCGCAAACAATTAAACAGAAGAAAAAGGATATCCTGCCACTGTCGTATTCGGCACCGATACGGGTAAACAGCACAGGGGGGATTTTAACCCTCTTGCTGATTAGGCTACGAGGCACAGGCCACCCACGGAATAAATTCCGAGGCATCCCTGTCGGTTTATTTCAACTGCATTAAATCCTCATACTTATCTTCACCGCGATAGTTTCAACATCATAACTCTTTTGTCCAAGCTTTATTTTTAATAGGACTATTGAAGAAACTGTTGGATTTTCTACTTGCCATGAATGCACTTTTTCTCTTTTCTCCAATCAGAATTTATGCGCAACATGTTCTGCAATACCGCAGTAAGTAGCACCCGTGTCGATAATACTTTCAAATAATATCCACGCTCGATTCAAGGAATCATAGAGCTCTACTTCAGTGAGGATCATAGTAAATACTCTTCTTTGTCTTCCAAATATGTATAACTCCACTCTTTACCGCCGCACAGTTCCTTAGCAATTTTATTAATCTCGATAATAAAGGGGCGGTTGAACCAAATGTAGAGAAAATCAATCGATTTAGCAGATGTACAACAGCGGAGTCGCCCTCTATCGAAGCGGCGAGTTTGAGAGGGCGATGGAAGCTTTTGGTCGATGTTTTCGATCTGGTGAGTACAAAATGCAGTCAGCCTACGCTCGAGCTCTCTGCCAGAAAGAACTCGGTCTCGATGTAGAGATTCCAGAGGAACTTGGAGACCGAGCAGAAGACGTAGGTCCGATGTACGTTGCCAGCAATTTGGCATGTTATTTGATCAGCAAAGGGCATCGAGCTGCATTAACAGATGCATCCGAGGTAACAGCGGATATTGAGGGTTCACTCTATGTTATTAGTATATTGAGCGGCTTGTTTGGAGGTTTCATCAATAGGGTATGGTGCAAAGAAGGAAAAAAGAGCATTGATGTAGCTGATCCTAGCGAAAATCCCAATCCAACACAGACAGATAAATTCGTCCCCTCTCTCATAAAGAAAGCATCCTCGCTACCGCTTTCACCGTTGCCGGAAGACGGGCTAAGAAAGTCATGAAAAGATATTACACAGGACTGGATAGAAGTACACAATAACAAAAAAGGTGATGACACAACACGTGACAATGCTACATCAGCTATCTCCTCTATTTGGGAGAAAGAACTAAAATTAACAGCTATTGAGCCATTAGCTGACGCGCTTTTTGATCCCGGCACCTACGTCCGTTGGCAGGCAGCTAGAGCCCTATCCTCAATAATGGATGTAAAGACAATAAGACATTTAATGAAAGCTATAATGGAATGCCAACGAAGCAGTGAATGAATATCCGGAGAAAAACTTTATAGTGGCGGTATTTCGTGTCTTGAAGACGCAGGAAGAAGTTGAGCCAGTGCGCCATCGACTTGAACATCGGGTAAGAGCGGATTTGTTCGTGTGCATGCCGGCGTATCGGTTATTATCAGTGCTTCAGTGGAAACTGAAAGAAGATTCGGGCCATGAGGATTCATGGGAACAGGCAAATGCGCTGTTGCATGCCCTTGGCAGGGTAGGGGAACTCCCAATAAATAGTTTACCTAAATACACGATACATTGGTAACAAGTTACCAATATTCGTCATATTTATTTAAAACTCCTGCTATACCCTTCTTTAACTGTTTTAGGGGTAAATTATTATTTGTGTGTTCCCTAGAACGCGTGGAGGTTACGTTTGGTAATGAAACAAAGACGAGGTACCTCAATGTAACAAAGGAGATAACGGATTCTTTGAAGGAAATTGAGATGAAAGAGTTACTTAAAGAGGAAACATGCCTCGTAAATTCACTGGAAATGTAGGTGACACATTTTTTCTAAACAGGTGAGTAAAATTAACCTCTGCATTACTTTCCCCTCCTTTACCCTCTCAAGTCTTCTCTGTATTTCCTCTTTTTCCTTAGATAGTATCTTAAAGATACTTCTTCCCATTTCCCTTACCTACTTATTAGATTAGCATAATTATTGTTAATTTTTTTCGGAATGACTATAATAAAGTTATATCAACCAAAGACAAATCAAAAGTAATAGTATTATTATGGGAAACAATTTAATCTTCGTCAAGTTAGGCGGTTCTTTGATTACCGAAAAAAATGCCCCGGCAACAATAAGGTATAGTATTTTAAAGCGGATTGTAAAAGAGCTAAAGGAAGTGGTTGATAGAGAACGAAATTTGAAGTTACTCATTGGACATGGTGGTGGCTCGTTTCCACATCCCATAGCAAAAGCATTTAGAACCGCTGAGGGCTTTATTCGGGCGGACAGCGTAAGAGGCTTTGCAATGTGCCAAAATGCCGCATCAACATTGAACCGGCTTGTCGTAGATTTGATGACCGATTATGGGATCAATGCGGTATCTATCCCACCTTCGGCATGCTGCATAGCAGAAGATGGCGATATAGCCGATTTTTTTCCCCGACCGATAGAAGAATGTATGAAGAAGGGGATAATCCCCGTTGTCTTTGGTGATTGCGTTTTTGATACGGTGAAAGGCTGCACAATTCTATCTACGGAACGAATTTTTACTTACTTAAGCGGATTTTTACGGCCCTCCAGGGTTCTGATCTTTGGATTAGTTAATGGCGTTTATACCTCGGACCCACAGCGAGATGATAGCGCGAGCTTAATACCTAAAATCGAGATAGAAAAATATACCAGTGTTGAATCATACATTGGCAGTTCTTTTTCGGTTGACGTTACAGGTGGGATGACAACAAAAGTAAAGGACTTGATTACTATAGCAAAGAAGGGTATTGAATGTGAGATACTTAGCGGTGAATCAGGAAATATATTGAGGGCTTTGGCTGGGGATAGGGGGTTGGGAACCATTATCAAGTAAATAAAGATACTAAATATATTTATAAGGGGAAGCACAAACAAAGTAGTAAGGAGCGATGAGGAAGAAGATAACCCTGGGGGATTTAGCAAGTATATTGGAGAACTATGATGTAGTAGAGTTGGAGGATGTGAAGATAAAGGGAGACATGGAAGTCGAATTATCACCAAGTGGCGCAATACCTCCTTCGTTGGTTCAAGTACTGCAGTCGATGCTAAATGTGGTGGATAAACAAATTGAAGCAACTCTTTCGACCCGAAAGTCGTTGATCCAGGTACTGCAGCCAGTGCAATATGTAGAAGAGAAGAAGGTAGCGGTCTTAGAGGCGGCGAAATTTGAGGTTGCGAAAGCGGCGTGGAACGGAAAGATAGAAGAAGTTACTATCGGTGCTACCTCCGCTGATGGCGGTACAAGAGAGAGTACTGTAACAATAGGCGGTGAGAAATCCTTGCCCTTTTACAATTTCGACCATCAAATGCCGTATCCGCCAGTAATTTCAGTCGATTGCTTTGACATGCCTATTCCACTTGCGAAGGCGGTGCGGGGTTTTTATGAAGATGTGATGGAAGACCCAGGGGAATGGGCGAAGAAGAATGTAAATGAATTCGGTGCAAACATGGTTACGATTCATCTGATTAGCACGGACCCAACGATAAAGGACACATCGGCGAAGGAAGCAGCGAAGACAGTAGAGGAAGTACTGCAAGCGGTAAAAGTCCCTATTGTCATTGGTGGCTCGGGGAATCCGGATAAAGACCCGGAGGTGCTGGAGGCTGCGGCTGAAGCGGCAGCGGGGGAACGATGCCTAATCGCCTCTGCAAACCTGAACATGGACTACGAGCGAATAGCAAAAGCAGCAAAGGATAATGGGCATGTTATCCTTTCGTGGACTCAATTAGACATAAATGCGCAGAAGACATTGAACAGGTATTTATTCAAATTAGGAGTGCCGCGGGAGGATATAGTGATAGACCCGACAACTGCTGCGCTCGGTTATGGCCTGGATTACGCATTCACGAATATAGAACGGATGAGGATTTCGGCGTTAAAGGGCGATACCGATTTGGCGTTCCCCATCTCTTGCGGAGTAACAAATGCGTGGGGTGCGCGAGAATCATGGATGAAGGGTTCACCACTTGCCGAGGATTCCGATTGGGGTCCTGCTGCGTATAGAGGCCCGTTGTATGAGATTATTACTGGCTTGACTCTTGGTATCGCAGGTGGCGACATGTTTATGATGATGCACCCAAAGGCTGCTACTGCGATTAAGCGTGTAACGCAAATGCTGTTCGGTGCTGAGACGGATGGTGCGAAAGAAGTGAATGTGGGCGAGTGGGTGACGTGGGAGGATAACAAATGAAGTTAAGTAGTCCTATGGATGCCTGGAAATATCTTCCGGGAACGAATTGCAAGGAATGTGGCGAGAAGACGTGCCTGGCTTTTGCTTCGTTACTATTAGAGCGAAAGAAGAAATTGGAAGACTGTACACCTCTTCTTGAACCTAAATACGCAGCGAAAGCGAAGGAGTTAGCGGAATTATTAGCTCCGGAAGTAAGAGAAGTTGCTATAGGGGTAGGAGCGAGAGCGAGTAAAATAGGTGGCGAAGACATCATGCACCGGCACGAACTTACATTCTATGACCGCACAGCACTTGCTTATGACGTTTGGGACACAATGGCCGAGCAGGAATTGCGGGAACGGGTAAAGGGGATAACAAAATGGCGTAAATTTTACGTCGGTGAATTTTTAACTTTAGACGTAATAGCTGTTCGTTCGGTATCCGGAGAAGCGGAAACATTTGCCGGGTGCGTGAAGCGCGTAGCCGAAGAGACAGATATGCCTCTAATATTATGCTCGTTCGATGCGAACGTGCTAGAAGCCGGATTGAAAGAGGTCTCAGATAGGAATCCGTTGATATATGCTGCGGACAAGACCAACTGGCAGGCGATTCTGGAACTTGCGAAGCAGTATAACGTTCCCGTTACGCTATTTTCACCTGATCTCGATACGTTAGACAGCCTTGCCACGACTTTCGCTGCTGCTGGCGTAGATGACCTCGTATTGGACCCCGGGACCTATCCGACAGGAGAAGGGCTTGCGGATACATTCTCCCGGTTCGTGAGGATACGGCGTGCGGGGATAGTAGATGGGAATAAAAGTATTGCATATCCTCTGATGGCTGTACCTATGACTGCGTGGATGGCAAATGGAAATCAAGACGCTTTGGCTGCTTCGTATTGGGAAGCGATTATAGCAGACCTGTTAATCCTGCGATATGCAGATATAATGATTTTGCATTCGATAGAGCCACATTCGCTGATTACCGAGCGTACACTCGTTGCAAATATCTATACGGACCCAAGACGTCCGGTAAGTGTGGACCCCGGCCTGAGAGAGGTAGGGAGTCCCACAGATGGCTCGCCTCTTTTTGTCACTACTAATTTCGCATTGACCTATTATACGGTTGAGAGCGACCTGAGTTCTAGCAAAATTGATTGCTATTTGATGGTTGTGGATGCAGACGGGCTGGGCGTTGAAGCTGCTGTTGCCGGTGGGCAGCTTACTGCGGATATGATTAAAGACACAGTGGCATCTTATGATGCGGAAAAGAAGGTAACACATAAGACAATGGTGCTACCGGGTCTTGCGGCTAGGATTTCGGGAGAGACGGAAGATGCTACTGGTTGGTCGGTCCTTGTTGGTCCGCGGGACAGTGGAAGGATTCCGGGCTGGATGACTGATAACTGGCCACCGAAAACCGTTTCTTAAAAAGAAAAGATGACATGGGCGATCTGGATAACAGGCTTACCTGGTAGTGGTAAGTCAGTAATAGCAGAAGAAGTGCGAGAGGGCCTGCAAGAGCGAGTGCAGGTGCTTGAACTTGATGAGATACGTAAATTTATCACGCCAACGCCTTCGTATTCGGACGATGAGCGCGATATAGTGTATGCTTCGCTCGTCTATATGGCGAAACTCATGGTGGCAAGTGGCATTCCTGTTATCATAGATGCTACTGCAAATCGGAGGCGATACCGGGATAGAGCTCGAGCGGCTATACCCAATTTCGCAGAGGTGTATGTGAAGTGCTCTTTGGATACCTGTATGGAGCGAGAACGGGACAGGAAAGCAAAATACGCGCCTACAGGCATATATAAAAGGTCGAAGAAGGACGGTGCAACGGTGCCTGGCGTGAACGTGCCGTATGAAGCGCCGTTGAATCCCGAGGTTGTGGTGGATAGTGAGCAGATGGGTGTGAATGCGTGTGCGGAGAAAGTGGTGGAATACATTATAATGCAGGGGTGGAGTGAGGAAGAGAGACGGTAAAGAATTGAATGTAAGAAAATAGGTGGAATGGATCAATAGTTAAATAAGAGTATTTGTTGAATTTGGGTCATTACAACGTATACAAGGTTTTCTTTTTCCTCTGCATTTTTCTCCAGCTTGTTCTGCGATTTGGTGAATATCTGGCCCAGGATGCCGCTGGCTTTACCTAACTCACGGAGCAGTTTCACATAAGGGAACTCACAAATAATAATTTACCAGAACTGTATCATTTTTCAAGAATTT
>CAZOEM010000127.1:0-7137 GCA_964578735.1 uncultured Halobacteria archaeon
CGACTCGATCTTCGTAGGGTTTAGTCCACGCAGAGCGAATTCGCCTAATACCTCGTATAAAGCACCTGGCCGCTCTTTTACATATAACCGTATCGAGGTCTTGTCCTTGCCAGTAGGTGCGGCTTTAGTACCGGACGAAGAAAGCACGTCTAACGTATCGCCTACGGACCCCTCTAAGGAATTCTCTATGGGTACAATCCCATAATTCACTTCTTTTTTTAATACGCCCCTGGAAACGTCAAATATTGTCTCATAATATCTCATCGCGAAGTTATCATTTCTACCGTCCTCATCTAACCATAGCCTTGCGGCGGTTTCAGAAAACGTACCTTCTGGTCCCAATATGCCTATTTCCATTTACTCTTTACATCCTCTTCTGTTTATATAAACTTTAGTTATTGTTCTTGAGCTAACCACAAGACAAACACCGGAAATTTATTTTATATTGTATGTTGCGTATTATATATTATATATTATGTTGCGCCTTGGTAGCATAGGGGTAATGCGCCACCTTGGTAAGGTGGAGACCGCGGGTCCGAATCCCGCCCAGGGCTTTGTACGTTAATTTTCACTAAAATCCAAAGTGGTTTCCTCAGATACAGAATAATCACCCGGTAAATTAATTTTTCTCACTTTGAACCATGAGTATTTTGTATCGGATAAATACCGGTACATGGTTCCGAGTGTTAGAAAATCACCGACACAACTTGTATAAGCAATCTTTACAAATGCCTTTCAGATAAATGTGGCACTCTAAAACTTTATGTCCTTCTATCGCCTCATTATCGAAGATTGGTGATTCCAGAGCTACATCATACACGCCCCCACACTCAATACACTTAAAGTGTGCATGTTGCGTTGTATCGGCATCGTATCGCACTTCTTTCTCCTCTATCGTCAGCTCCAATAGAATCCCCTTGCTCACAAAAAGTTTTAGAGTATTATAGACGGTCGTTTTTGATAGTGTTGGTATATCCTTTGAAAGTTCCTTATAAATCATATCAACGGTTGGATGTGTTCTGTGCGCTTGAAGATATTGCAGAATTTTCAAACGATGATAGGATGAGCGAATACCAGCCTTTTCCAGATATGCACTGAGTTTCTCCATTGACTACTCGCGTTCTCACCTCACATCCTCTGTACCATACCGCATCCGATGGAGCAACTCCTGCTTCTTTCCCTCATTCGTTTTTTTTTAGTTTCGACTATGTAATAAGTTTAGAGTTGTAAATACAAAAAGGTTTTCGGTTTGTTATTTATTGTATATAACGTATAACTTCTACCTATTTAATTTGGGACACAGAGTTACAGGGATTTAATTTCTTCTGCGTTAATCAGTGTTAATCTGTACGTTGATGTATTCTCTATCGGTATGTACGTCCTGCCCTTTTCGCCTTCAAAATAAATCCTGGGAACTCATGTTTAAACAATTGATAGTGCCCAATACAAAGCGAATTCGTGTGCCTAAATTGTAACATCACCTATCAGCCGCTTCGCCCATTTCAATTTCTTCTTCTTCCTCGCACTTACTTCTTCATCTTCGAAATCAAAGCCCATGAGTTCTATCCTGTTAGCACCAAATTCCATCGCTAGAAACACACAACGGTCTCCATCTGTGAACCCACCGAAGTTGAACACATTGCGAATCGGTTTACTTTGTGTTGTGCATATCACATTTTCGTTTAGTACAGGCAAGACCTTCTTCAGCATCGCTATGTTATCGCCATGCGCATGCACCACAATTATCGCGCCCAGCCGGTTTGCATATATTATATCCGCTATGTTCCCGTCAAGGTCAGAAACCACGAGTTCCGGTATTATAGCATTACGTAGAAGAACTGAAGTGGCACCATCTGCTGCTATTACGACATGATCAGGAGATAAATCCTCGAACTCTTTCTCTCTTATATCTCGCTCCAAACACGGTGCATTGCCACAAATTAATGCTATTTTACCTTTTATCCGTCTCTCTACTTCTTTTTTTACCGTCTCTACCCCTTCTCGTTTACGAGCTATCAGCACCGAAGCCACTCCCGCCGCTTCATCGTCCTTTTCCTGTTCAAATCCGAAATCTACCAAAATCGCCTCGTATATCGGACCCCAATCACTATACTTCATATCTCATTTTCTTTTATTTGGAAAGAAAGTTTTATCAATAAAAAATTACGAATAAGCTTTAGCGTATAGTATATATCCAGTAACAAAAATAAAAGTGAGATAAATGAGCGCAGAGGAAGGTACAGAGCACAAAGCGAAAGGAAAAAGTAGGGTGCTGCAGGTAATCTTTGGGTGCGGCAGAATTGGCTATGCGGTGGCAAAGGAGTTGAAAAAGCGAGGGCTGGATGTTGTCATCGTGGATATAGATGAGAAGAAGGTGGAACTATTGAAGGAGGATGATTTCATCGCTTCCACCGGTGACGTTAGCGATCCTGAGGTGGTCAATAAAGTAAAACGTGAGGGTGTGCCGGAAGCGATTTATGTCCTTAGCAGCGATAGCGACGTGAACAAGAAAGCGGTGAAAAATACAAAAGAGCTGCTGCCTCATACTTACACCGTAGTACGAGTGGTTGACCCTGCAGATAAAGAGGAGTTAAAAGAGTTAGGTGTTGATGTTGTTTTATCCATTTCCGATACAACAGCAAGAACAGCAATTGAGTATCTGGAGAAGGCGAAGTCCGGGCGGAAAGCGAAGGAATTGACCGCGATAATAGAAAAGATAAATAATCTCGGGGAGGGTAAAGGGAAGTTAGGGATTGTAGTTCATGACAGTCCGGATTCAGATGCAATTGCTTCCGCTCTCGCACTAAAGCAAATAGCAAAGCAAGTGGGTGTCGCAGCGGATATACTGTATCATGGCGAGACGGGGCATCATGTGAATCGAGCTTTTGTAAACATCTTAGGGATAGAGATGCGGCAAATAGAAGGCGAGGCGGAATTAAAAGAATATACTAAGTTGGCACTCATAGATGCTACCGTCCCGGGTGCAAACAATCCTTTGCCACCGCCTCCTGAGGGTAATGTGGACATCATTATAGACCACCATGTGGCGAATACTAATGGGGCGGTATATGCTGATTTTTTCGACGTCCAGAAAGACAAAGGTGCAACTTCAACGATAATGACAAAGTATCTGCGCGAATTGAATGTCCCCGTGGATAAAGTGTTAGCAACTGCGCTTCTACAGGGGATAAGGGTAGATACCGCTAGTTTCAAACGAGGGGCACATCCATCTGATTTCTTCGCCTCCGCGTATCTCCACGAAAAGGCGGATAAGGACCTTTTAGAGCAGATAGAAACGCCACCTATGTCCACCGAAATGCTGAATGTAGTGGGAGATGCGATAATAAATAAGCGGATAAAAGGTAGTTATTTAATCACAAATGTGGGCGCTGTGGCGAATCGAGATGCTATTCCTCAGGCTGCTGATTACCTGCTCAATCTGGAAGGAATCACAACTGTTATTGTCATAGGACTATACGAGGAGACAACATGCGTTTCTGGTAGGAGTAAGGATATAAGGATAAATTTGGGTGATGCGTTTGCACGAGCCTTTGGTGATATAGGTTCTGCGGGTGGGCACGCGACGATGGCAGCTGCGCAGATCCCGCTTGGTATCTTCAGTGGACTAAAGGATAAAGGTACTATTTTACAGCTCGTAGGAGATGCCGTATCTAAACGGTTCCTATCGGTCATGAAAGAGGAACAGCGCGAATAAAAACCTTTCTTCAAGAAGACAATATCATATCTAAAAGCGATTTCTTATCTACTTCTGCCCGGGTCCTCCATCCGATATATAACCCCTTATCATTTTCGCCCAGATAGCCTTGCTTGATATAGCGATCCAGAGCGAAGTAAATCCTACGTTTGGGGAACTTTTCGCTTAAAAATCCTTCAACAGCTTTCCTCGTGGCTTTACCTTGCTTCGAGATGATATATGCTAATGTGGCAGACAGCATTGCGACATTATCTATCCTTTCACCCGAAGCCTTTTCGATCAACGGACTTTTTAGCACAACCATAAATCGATCTGTTGTTTCTTCATTGCCTTCTCCCTCTTCACTTGTACGTTTCACTTCCATTCCCAATCGGTCGAGCAGAGAATTCAAAACCACTATTACCTCCTGGTAATCCTCACCCAACGCCTTCTTGAGCTCCCAGCCCTTAACACCTGGGATTCTATGGCTTCTAAAGAGTAATAACTGGGCTGCCTTCTTCACTTTCCGTTCTGTTCTTGATTCCTCTTCTGTCTCCATTGTAACCAGTCCTCATAGCTCAACGAAATTGCGATAGACTGCACCTCGCCTGTCTTTGCTTTTGCCGTCCGTGGAGCGATAAAAATTTCTTCCTCTAATGGGTTTATCTCGAACTCTGCCTTTCCTTCGCTTACTAAGTAACTCGTTAGATACGCCTTCTTAACACTGCGCTCAAAATCGCTATCAAAAATAAAATCGTGGTATTCGATTCTGCCGCGTTCTTCAAGGTCCTTTAGCACTTCTTTCATTGTGTCGTCAAACTCAGTCCGGGACAAGATTTGCAAATCCATTAACTCCTCCAGGTTGAACGTAACCGGTTCGGATGTTGAAGGGAGCGGGAATTCTTCGCCCCTTTTACAGAACGGTAAAAGGGCATTCCAGTAATCCAGCCCCTCTTTCAACCTCTTTGGCGTAAGTCTATCCATAGCTATTATCGGCTGCCAGGATTTGTAGAATGCATTTGCTAACTGAACGGGCTCCAGCATTTTTATTTTGAGTTCCATTAGTACCGGGTCAACATAGAATGATGAGGAGCGGTCTCGTATCCATTTGCCTTGCAGTTCGATTATCTTTGTTAATTCGGATATTACTTCAGCATCTAAAAGTAGGTCGTCCCGGGACTTCCACTTGTTGAGATATTGTTTCAGCGTTTCGAGAAACTTCTTAACGTCCAGATCAAATGGGTCGGTCCCCTCTTTTTGTACCGTTTTGCAGAAGTTTATCAGTTGAAATAGCTCATCTAATTTCATTTGGTTTTTATATATACTATATTATAATACGAAACGGATTTAAATTAATGTATTTGTTTAGCTCCTTTTTATAGAACCACCCGATTACACAGATTTTCACGAGAAAAAGAATAATATTAACATAGTTTCGGTACACATTTAACTACTTTATACTATATTAATCCCAAGTTCTTGTGTTAATCTTGTGAAATCTCGTGGTTTTTTAGTTAGCTATACAAATACTATACTTAAAATCACGGGCAATCTTCTAGTTGTATGCATTTTTTCCCTATTAATACTGTATAGTAGCCCACCACAAAGTAGCAATCGATTATGCCACCATATTTATCAAGTCAAATCGCCATAAAAAGCCATAAGTAGAACGAGCAGGTATTAATAAAAGAATCGGAAAGACGATGACCATAAAAAATTTAGATAAGGCCCTATCAATAATCCTTGTCATTACTATAATAATAGCGTTGGCAATGGTGATCTACGTAATTGTGACACCGAAGAGGGGTGAAGAATTCACTGAGTTCTACATCCTTGGTACTGGTGGTAAGGCAGCAGACTATCCCACAAGCCTTTCCGTTGGCGAAAAAGGGGAGGTGATAGTTGGTGTTGTTAATCACGAATATGAAGACGTTTCATACCTCTTTAGAGCGGAGATAGAGAACAGAACTATTGGCGAGAAAAGGTTACAACTGGCACATAACGAAACGCTGGAATTCCCGTTCGTGTTTACCGCAGAGGAAATAGGAAGGGAGAAGTTGGAATTCAAACTATTCAAAGAGAACATAACGAACGAATCATATCGCGACCTCCATCTCTGGATGGATATTAATTAACGCATGAAACAGAGGTCTGAGTTTGATCATAAATGTCTCGATACACGGATTCACAGTGGTAGGCGCAACAGGCTGGTGGAAGAGCGGAATATACCTCTACTACGCAGATCACTGCAATTTTACAAACAACAACTGCTCAAACAACCATTATGGCATCTGGCTCAGTGATTCAAGTAATTGGAATGATTACAAAGAGAGATATCTATCTGCTGAAGAGATTGATGGAACTGGAATTTGGGATTCCCCGTATATCATAAACCCTTATATCAAAAATTCAGATAGAGACAATTATCCGTTGGTGAATTCTTTTGAGAATTATGAAATAGGCACTGCCGATTCAGAAGGACGCCAGCAGTTGGTTGAAGCGATAGAAGAGTTAGAACTAGCTATCATCGATTCAATAGCTACGATATCCAGCAGGTAGTGGAGTCTTATGCTCTCTTAGCTACAGCAGCAGAGTTAACTCCTTGGTGGAGAGAATTGGCTAAACTTGCCTTAGACATAATCCATGCTTAAGAACCTAAAGCAGCAGATAAGAGGTGGTGGCTATTCGGTTAAGTTTGATATGGAAGTGGGACACTTTTGTGTGTGACGGAGGTATCTGAAATAGAGAAAGAAGTATTAATTTGAGGAAGGTTTGAGTAACCGTAATATAGCTCGCTACCTGGTTTAGTTTGAAATAAGTGTAGGACCGTTAAACATGTCTATAAACACAGCACACATTGCTATGTTATTCATAAAGGGCTGAGGGAGCTCCCAGATGTGCATAGAGAGGCATGACAAGTCCGATAGCCGCATTGATGTTTTCTGGAACCTTTATAGTGGGCATTTTCCCGGAATCGAAACTTTCCATTAAATTATAAATCATGTTTTGATTTAGACTCATAGGGATGCCTATGAGAATTAGCAAAAACCGTGTTTTGGATTTTCTCACGAAGTGCCAGATAGAAAAGGGAGGATATACTGGTGGTGATGTTGCAGAACTAGCCAAAAGTCTTCCAGTATCGCCGCAAGCTCTGAGAAAACGGATAAACTATTGGATATCCAATGATCCTGCTTTCAAACAGTTACTATACCTTGGAAAACAGTTTGTCCATCTTACCATAGACGACTTCGTTTTAATCAACCAACGACTCAAAGAGAAGCCTTTAGGAAGGATGTCTGACATCCTTCGAGAGTTAAATGAAAACCGGCAGGAACAAGAAAAAGAGTCACTACCCCAGTCAACATTTTACCGCTTCGTTACTAGCCGGAAAGAGTCGTTAACTGCTCAACAAGAATTGCAG
Source organism: uncultured Halobacteria archaeon (assembly GCA_964578735.1). GTDB lineage: Archaea > Halobacteriota > Syntropharchaeia > Alkanophagales > Methanospirareceae > Methanophaga. Next base: position 7,116 of record CAZOEM010000127.1, read on the forward strand.
TGGTTAATCCTTTATGGGATAA
>CAZOEM010000128.1:0-7124 GCA_964578735.1 uncultured Halobacteria archaeon
GTACCTATTTGTTTCATGGTTGTTGATATGTGTTAGTCTAATATGAACCTATGGGGCAGATGTCGGTATTGCAGTGGAAAGTGCCACAGATGCTGCACGTTCCGCAGCAGACATCGTTCTGACACTGCCAGGGTTATCCGTCATCATTGAGGCCATAAAGGAAAGCCGTAAAACCTTTCAGCGGATGAAAAGTTATGCCATCTATCGCATAGCAGAGACGATCCGGGTATTATTTTTCATGACGCTATCCATACTGGCATTTAATTTCTATCCTGTCACAGCACTCATGATTGTCCTTCTGGCACTGCTAAACGATCTCCCAATTATAGCTATCGCATATGACAATGTTAAATATTCGGATAGTCCGGAGAAGTGGAATATGCGAGTAGTGCTTGGGATAGCGACCATTTTGGGCATTGCTGGTGTCATCTCTTCGTTTGGTATTCTTTACATAGGTGAAGAAATGTTACACCTGACATCGGGGTGCATTCAATCGTTCATTTACCTGAAGCTCTCAGTGGCAGGGCACTTGACTCTCTTTGTAGCACGAACAAGGGGTCCTTTCTGGTCTATCCGACCCGCTAAGGTTCTATTATTAGCTATTATCTCAACACAGTTAATTGCCACATTGATTGTTGTTTATGGAATCTTTCTGCCACCGATCGGCTGGAAGTTAGCACTGTTTGTCTGGGTCTATGCGCTGGCATGGTTCATTGTAAACGATTATGTGAAGCGAGCTGCGTATGATGTCTTTGACCATAGTAAAATTATCTTTCATAGATAACCTAAAAATTCGCTATTCTCCGTAGTTTCGGAACTACTGGGGAAAGCTATATCTTTATACAAAGTGTGGAATATAAGATATAAGATATAAGATATAATGGATACCACAATTGAATCAATCAGGGCAAGAGAGATTTTAGATTCGAGAGGAAATCCGACCGTAGAGGTGGACATGAAATTACATGGTGGTGCCACAGGCCGTGCTGCGGTTCCGTCGGGTGCTTCAACGGGAATACACGAAGCTGTTGAACTAAGAGATGGAGACCCGAAAAGGTATGGAAATAAAGGGGTCTTAAATGCAGTTGCTAATGTAAACCACGATATAGCTAAGGAGCTACTGGGAAAGGATGCCCTGAATCAGGTGCTGCTGGATGAATTGATAATCAAGCTCGATGGAACTCCGAATAATATAATGAATGGCGGCGTTCATGCAAACTGGCAGAGTGCATATTTTCAGGAGTACATGATTGTTCCGTATGGGCACCGAGCTTTAGAGATGCGCTGAGAGGGGGGAGTGAAACATACCACGCCTTAAAAGCGATATTGAAAGAAGAGGGACATAGCACAGGTATCGGCGATGAGGGTGGATTTGCACCGAAGGTATCCTCAAATGAAGAACCGCTTGATCTGATTCTTAAAGCCATTGAGCAGGCAGGATATAAACCTGGGAAGGATATAGGTATTGCCATAGACCTGGCATCAAGTGCTTTTTATAAAGAAGGCAGGTATGTGCTTAAAACAGAAGACCGTCAATTAATCGCAAGCGAGATGGTAGAAAAATATCAGTCACAGGTGATGACCTTTTTGTAACCAACATTGAGCGCATTGAACGCGGAATACGAGAGAATGTCGCAAATTCGGTGTTAATAAAACTGAATCAGGTCGGCACTGTTACAGAGGGTGTTGCGGCAGTCAGATTGGCACAGAAGTTCGGCGGGGGTGCGATGGTTTCACATAGAAGTGGAGAAACTGTTGATTCCTTTATCGCAGACCTCACCGTTGCCATGGGGACGGGGCACTTAAAAGCAGGGGCACATTGCCGCGGAGAAAGGGTAGAGAAATATAATCAAGTCCTGCGGATTGAAGAAAGCCTGGGCGATACAGCGATTTTTGCAGGGAGGAGTGCATTTGTGAGATGATCTACACAATAACGCTTAATCCTGCTCTGGACCGGACGTTGTGGGTCGAGAAGATACGGCCTGATGACTCTAACCGGATTGAAAGAGAGCAAAGGTACGCAGGCGGTAAAGGGACAGATGTATCCCGGGTTTTGACCGCCTTAGGGGTTAACAATAAAGCTCTTGGATTGGTCGGTGGGTTCGCAGGAGAAGAACTGGAAGGACGGTTGCTCAACGAAGGTATTTCGTGTGATTTTACCAGGATTTCAGGCGAAACCCGTACCAACATCATCGTTAATGACATAAGCACAGGAAGCCAGACCGTGTTCAGTGCCAGGGGGCCGGAAATCTACCGTAAACTAATTGAAATTGCTAAAACCCGAGGAGCCTGGGTTATACTGGATACTGATGGAGACGCTCTGAGAGTGGGTATTCTGGGCATTCCTGATGCCATCAAACCCAATATCCATGAATTGAGTCGATTGGTGGACGAGGAATTGAAGGGGATAGATAAAATTGCGCGTGATGGAGGGAGAGTATGATAAAAGCAAATGATGTAATTGTGCCATTGGATGTTCCAAGGGCGCTACGGGAAAATCATATCAACAATTATTTAGAGATTACCAGGAAAACTGTGCGATTGATGCTTTTTGCAGGCGATCAAAAAGTAGAGCACCTGAATGACGATTTTTATGGCGAAGGAATCCATCCGGATGATAGCTCTCCAGAGCATCTATTCAGGATTGCCAGCCAGGCGGAAATCGGTGTTTTCGCTACTCAGCTTGGTTTGATTGCCAGATACGGCATGCATTATCCTGATGTCCCTTATCAGGTAATACTGAATTCCAAAACAAATCTTGTCACGACTCCTCAGTCCGACCCATTCAGTCAGCAGTGGCTGGATGTTCAACAGGTGGACGATTTTCGTAATAACAGCGAACTAAATATATTGGCAGTGGGCCGCACAAAGGTAATTTGTGCAGGTGGGTCCAGTGTTGATGTCGAGTCGTTCCTCAAAAGACTTCATGAGCAGATTCATGTCAGTGGCGCTGCTGGAAATGCTACGGGTAGAAACATCCATCAAAAGTCGCTCGAAGATGCAATCAGGATGTGCAATGCCATTTATGCCATCACCGTGGAAGATGCGAGCGTGGCGGAAGCTCTGGAGATATATTATGCAAAATAATAGTAGCATGCTAAAGTTAGTTTTACTACGACATGGAGAGAGTGTATGGAATCAGGAAAACCGTTTCACCGGCTGGACAGATGTTGACCTGTCCGCACGTGGAATAGAAGAAGCTCATCGGGCAGGGAAGCAGCTTAAAATCGAAGGATTTGAATTTGATTTCGCTTATACTTCCGTCCTGACTCGTGCAATCAGAACGCTATGGATTGTACTGGATGAGCTAAACTTGATGTGGATTCCGGTGGAGCGCAGTTGGCGACTGAATGAGCGACACTACGGAGCTTTACAAGGACTGAACAAAACAAAGACAGTGGAAGGATATTCATTTCCGCTCACGGAAACAGCCTGCGCGCTCTGGCCAAGCACCTGGATGGCATCCCGGATGCAGAAATCAGCACTCTGAACATCCCCACAGGTATTCCTCTTTTATAGGTATGTGACAACAACTTGAAAGTAATCTCTCATCGCTATCCTGGCGATCCGGAAGCTCTACGAAAAGCAGTCGAGGAGGTCGTCAATCAAGTGAAGTTGTGATGATATAAGATGTACGGGACGTGAAGATATGGGACGTGAAAATTTTATTAAACCGGTCCAACTAAGATTTGGAACAAGTGGTCTCAGAGGCCTTGTTGAGAGCATGACAGACATGGAATGCTATATAAACACTCGTGGCTTTATTGACTATCTTATTGCAATTGAAGATATTAAAACAGGAGATACCACATACATTGCTGGTGACCTCAGGTTTTCAACTGAGCGAATTATGATTGCAGTAGCAAAAGGGATTGAGGATTCGGGCAGTAAGGCAGAGAACTGTGGCAGAATCTCTTCTCCTGCTTTAGCATACTATGCCATGCAAAAGGGTAAAGCCAGCATTATGATTACTGGAAGCCACATCCCAGAGGATAGAAATGGCATTAAATATAATAAAAAGGAAGGAGAAGTCTTAAAGTCTGATGAGCCCGGCATTCTCACTCATGTAACTAAGATAAGAAAAGAAGAATATGCCAAAACTGTGCAAGAGTCCATATTTAATAAAAAGGGCATGTTTAAAAAGCCAATCTCCTTAGGCCCAGTCAATTCCAAACCAAGGAAGTTTTACATTGACCGCTACTTACAGGTCTTCTCAAAAGATTCTCTCAAAGGGAAGAAAATTGTCTTCTACCAGCACTCCGCCGTGGGAAGGGATATAGCAGTAGAGATATTGGAAGGATTAGGTGCACAGGTTATCCCCGTTGGCAGGAGTGATGCTTTCATCCCGGTGGATACAGAGTCAATAAGAGAAGAAGACCTTAAATTAGTAAAGAATTGGGCGGACCAATACCATCCCTTTGCTGTCCTCTCAACAGACGGTGATTCAGATAGACCCTGGCTATCAGATGAGAATGGAAGGTTCTTAAGGGGAGATATGTTAGGGGTTTTAGCAGCCAAATATCTTGAAGCGGACTTTGCTGCCGTTCCTGTAAGCTCAAATGATGCCGTTGATACGGAATTAAAGGAAATGCTTAACTTAACGAAGACCAGGATCGGCTCACCTCATGTAATTAAAGCAATGCTTGATGCCTTTGATAAAGGATTTAAGAAAGTAGTCGGTTGGGAGGTAAATGGGGGATTTCTTACCCAGACTGACTTTCAAATCAATGAAGAACCCTTAAAAGCCCTTCCCACAAGGGATTCTATTCTTCCTTTAATCTGTGCTTTACTTTTAGCTATTAAGCAGAAAAAGACAATGTCACAGCTAATTGATGCTCTCCCTGAGCGATTCACCCAGGCGGACCGGATAAAGTTCCCTATCCAGATGCAGGAGTTTAAAAAGAAGAGCGAAAGAGTAATCGAACACATTTCTCCTGAGGATAAAAACATAGACCAAGCATATTTTGATGACCGGGTAACAATTATCTACAAGGAAGGAGAAGAAAAGGTGCTTTCTAAAGGAGAACCCTTAGCAGAAGACTTGCGGATAAAGAAAAAACAACTTGAGCGGATTTACTTTAATTCACCCGGGTTTAAACTCATCTTTGGGCTGATATTTACTGATGGAGTGCGGATACTCTTTAAAAACAACGATGTCATCCACTTCAGACCGTCAGGCAATGCGCCTGAGTTTAGATGCTATTCCAATGCCAATACCCAGGAAAGAGCCGATGAGATCGTAACCATGGGAATAACGGAAATCATACCGAAGATGGAAAAGGGGCTTATTGATGAATCTCTAGCATGGCCGGATGATGCAGTCAAAAACTACTTAAAAAATCCGTCCTTTATTGATATTAAACCCCAGATTGCTGATTATAACTGGGGTGGAAAGGGTAAGAAAGCATTTATACCGGATTTCATAGGAACAACAGATTGGAACAAATTTGCTGCTGAAGCATGGTATGGTTCTCATCCCAAATTACCCAGCCTAATTGAACCCCTATTGCTACCTTTAAATGAATTCATTGGCTACAACGATGAAATAGCCAGAGCGATATTAGGTGCACGGATTTTTAGAATTTCTGCATACCGCAGAACGCTTCCCGTAATGTTTAAGATTTTAGATGCTCAAACGCCACTGTCTATCCAGGCACATCCATGGGCAGGTTTGGCAGCAATACTCAATATACTGGATTCCAAGAACTATCCGGATGCGAATCTCAAGATCGAAGCTCAGTTTGCCATAGATAAGGACGGGATGACAATCTTAAATGGATTTAAACCGTTTGAAGAGCTAAAAAAGGATGTGCCTGGATTTGAGCAAAGGTATAATGAACTATCGAAAAGAACGGGAAGTAAAAAGGGGATTTTGCTCGGCGATTATGAATATCTTTTTGATTTAGACGCATTTCTTGAGGCATATTTAAGAACTCGTAAACTTACAGTAAGCAGGGATATTAGAGAGAAACTGATTAACCAGTATGCAGAAGAGTTTAATGCGTTTATGCAAGATAAGCGGAATAAATGGGCATTCAAAGAAGCTTTTTTGCTGGTAGACTTTGCCCAAGCTTTAAGTAAACCGGAGGAAGAAAGAGATGAAATCATAGATAAATACCTTAATAGGATTTATTTAAAAGAAGGTCAAGGTATTTTGAACCCTGCTGACCTTCCACATTCAGACATAAGGGGAAAATTTATAGAAGTAATGAGTTCAGGTGATGATACAATAAGAGGTGGAAAGACCACTAAATTAGTAGATATTACTGCTCTCTTAACTTCCCTTTCTTTTAAGTATGGAAAACCAGAGGTCCTTAAAGCACAACCAACAGAGGATGCTCACATAGAGAGCTTAATTAGCATCCCAGAGATATTTAACTTACAGTCAATCCGGCTGAATAAGGAAGAGAAGGTGGAAGGAGAGGTTAAAGATGGATTTTGCATGTTAATCGTAATGAAAGGTTCAATAAAAGCTCAAGCCCAAAATGGTGCTGTTAGCACCCGCACTCGCGGCGAAGCCACCATCGTCCCTGCTATACTCAAATCGTACTCTATTACTTCTCTTGAACCGGAAACAGAAGTTATGCGTGTTTTTGTTTAAAATTTAAAACACTTCGCTATCTCCTCATCTTCACAAAAGGCAACTAATTTATGGCACAGGTCCTCCGTATCTTTATAATAGACTGCTTCATCCTTCAATGGTTGGAAATACTCGGATTGCTGTGGTATTTCATTTTTGTTCCCACGCCTTATAGGGAAACAGGGAAATGGAATGTATTCCGTATCTGGATAAGCATCGCGCAGGAAATCTTGCCGTTTATCAAAGTAAATCACATTATCCCATGGAAGCTGATAAAACCATGTTCCCTCCGGTAACTTGTCCTCGTGAACCACATGAACAGTTCTCGCTCGACTTTTTATCATATGAAATATCCTGGCGAGTTGTTCTACGGGAAGAGACCTTAAATTCTCTACAACAAAGATGTCAAATTCTGTCGCGAGAATGGGTCTTAGGTCCAGGAAGTTCTTTTCGAAGCACCTTATCACATAACGCTCATCATTACCCGTAAATTTGAGTAAGCAGAATCACGGCTTCACATCCGTGTATTTGCAAATGGACGAAT
>CAZOEM010000129.1:0-7090 GCA_964578735.1 uncultured Halobacteria archaeon
TAAAAATCATTGGAAAATAATACAGTTCTGGTAAATTATTATTCGTGAGTTCCCTATGGGTATTCACTATTAGAAATAGGGAGTCCAAGGGAGGTGCTCTATGAAAGATAAAAAATTTGATGCCGTAAGGATGATGAGAGAGATTCGGGATAAGTTGAGTAAAAGATATAGTGAAGACCCAGAGGCTGAGAAAAGAGATTTGCTGGATATAAGGAAGAAATATGGGATAAAAAAGTAAAAATGAGAAGCCACACTTCCGATAGCAGAGCTTGTCTGACTTCGTGCCTTCAGCATTTCGCCCAAATTCCCCTTCGGGGAACTTCAGATACGCTCGTGACGTTATCTACCATTTGCTTATGCAAGGAGATAGAGAATGACAAAAGTTTTTACAAGTTATGCGCGTGAAGATCTTGAGGCTGCTCGGAAACTTTACGATGAGCTGAAATCAGTTCATAGCGTTGACCCGTGGTTTGACGAAAAATGCTTACTGCCAGGAATGAAATGGCGTCCTGCTATAAGAAAGGCAATTCGGGAATTGCAATTCTTTATTGCACTTCTTTCTAAGAGCTCCACCACCAAGAAAGGGTTCGTCCAGAAAGAGATGACTGACGCCTTGGCCATATTGGACGAATTCCCAGAAGACAAGATATTTCTTATACCGATTCGTCTTGAAGAGTGCAATGTATCCTTTGAATCGTTAAGAGAGATTCAACATGTGGATTTTTTCCCGAATTGGGATGAGGGAGTTAAAAAAGTTTTAAAAGTCATCAATCCCGCCCTCAAAATTAATGCTAAGGAAAAAGGTGTAATATCAACGGGATACGAGTATAGGTGTGGTATTGTCGATCTTGACATGGGCCTCACGAACCTCCTACAAATTGCCCAGAGGTTGAATTATATCCAGAAGTTTTTCCATTTCACCTGTCCAAGCATTTCCATAACCCACAATGCGGTCCGTTCAATCGAGGGCTTTCCGAACTTGGCGGTCTATTTACTGCCTCAATCCCTCTATGAAGAGAGGCAGTATTTAAACGTGGATCTGGTAGCATGTCTGACGAAGTACCCTCTTGCCTTTAAGAGTGGCAGATACATTCAATTCAATTACTTTTCTGGGCCAAGTGATGTTGATGACAGGTTTATGTTTATCTCAACCAACTCACTGTACGATTTTACAAAGGAGGCCAGTTGTACATTTGAGAAGGGAATAGCATACCTAACAGTCTCTCAGTTGCTTGTGTACTTCACGGACTTGGGGTATCACGATGAAACCAAGGGGTGTGTTATGGATTTCTGTAAAATTCGCTCTGACATGATTAAGGGTTTGAAAGAAATGAAACTTTGTCCTGAATGTCTTACGAGTATCAGAGACGTAAATCTTAAGGGGGCTATTCAATCTATTCTAGCTGACGAAATGAAGGTCTAAGCGTGAATATGCAAACGGCTGTTAACAGCGTGTTTATGGCTAGTTACCGCTCTCCCGAACATCTTTGAGACTTTGCAAACACACAAACCATTAAATGCAATTCCGAACCGTCGCCATCACAAAACCTCATACCCCGTATTCCTTTGTGCCGAAGGTCTGCCCACTGATCCCACTGCTTTTATGATCTCCACAGCCCGCGCCGGTTTATGCTCCTTCCCCGCTGCAGTTACAACATTCTCCTCCAGTATCGTACCCATGAAGTCATTCGCGCCAAAAAACAGTGCTAGCTTATCCACTTCAAAATCCTGCGTGAGCCATGAATGACGCCTGCACATTCATTATACGCTGCTTCAATCCCTACAATCAGTGCCCACCACTTTTACAGTAGCTTCCCCTTTTATTTGCGTTATAAGCGCCATCAATCTGTCCATCTTTGTAGTACTACCTTCAGCGCAGATAACGACTGAACCTTCACCACCATCCACACCGCCGGCACCTATCGGAAATGCCGTATCAGTACCTAATATCTTCAGCGCTTCCACCTCTGTGATCACCGTACCATGCACGGGCATCAAGCCCACGGGCATACCCACCGATTTGTAAAATCTTCCCTGCCCCACTCGTTTCGCAGCTTCGGTAATAGAATAGGGTATTGTTTTCTCAATACCAACAGGAATGATAAAATTCACTCCCCGTGCCATAACAATACCAAGCGCAGCCCCTATCGTGCCACCGGCGGCATGTGCCATGAATATCCCTGCGGTCTTAGTAGCATCCAATGCATTTGCACCCTTTATAAACACGTCTTCCGGTGATAACACCTCAATAGCCTTCTCTATGTCTTCATCACTTATTTTCCCATCAGTTATAAGCACCTCTTTTTCTCTATCCGCTTTTGGAACTATACAAGTACCTTCAGAAGTTATGACACCTGCTGCGTATCTCTGCTTATCTATTTCCCTTTCCGAGCCAGGCAAGGCATTCAAAATCTCCTCGGCCACATAAGCATTTGTGGTTCCCAGCGTTATTATAATGGTACCGTGCTTCAACGCCAGTTGCACTTCTTCCAGATTCGTTACGCCCTTTGCAATCAATCGCTTTGACTCTGGTGGCGTAAGAGTTATCAAGATTTTTTCCGTTGCCATCATAATACTTTTAGCCCCTATGGCTTGGATGATACTTCTTTATTATATCTTCGTCAATCCGTTTGAGTTCTCCTTCAGGCAGCGTTGCTAACAAGTCCCAACCAAGGTCCAACGTATCTTCTATGCTTCTATCATCGTTTTTGCCCTGTGTGACAAATCGCTTCTCAAATTCATCGGCAAATTCCAGATATTTCCTATCCCTACTCGTCAGCGCTTCCTCGCCTACTACCGCAACCAAATCACGCATGTCCCGCCCTTCTGCATAACCTGCATAAAGCTGATTGGATACACCCGAATGGTCCTCTCTCGTCCTTTCCGGCCCTATACCTTCGTTCATTAATCGAGATAGTGATGGCAAAACGTCCACCGGAGGGAATATGCCCCTTCTATGTAGGTCTCGAGAAAGCACGAATTGACCCTCCGTAATATATCCCGTAAGGTCCGGTATAGGATGCGTTATGTCATCATCCGGCATACTCAGGATGGGTATTTGTGTGATCGTACCATTTCGCCCTTTTATTCTGCCTGCACGCTCGTAATTCATTGAGAGGTCGGTGTACATGTATCCGGGATATCCTCTTCTTCCCGGGACTTCTTCTCGTGCCGCTGCTATTTCTCGTAGCGCCTCACAGTAGTTTGTCATATCCGTGAGAATAACGAGGATGTGCATATCATATTCGTATGCGAGGAACTCAGCAGTTGTCAATGCCATTCTCGGCGTTATCACTCGCTCGATCGCAGGGTCATCAGCCAGATTGAGGAATGCCACTATCCGCTCGATTGCGCCCGTGCGTTCGAAATCGTGCATGAAGAATGAAGCTTCCTCATGGGTGATACCCATTGCGGCAAAGACAACGGAGAACGGCTCCCCGGCGGCTAATACTTTTGCTTGTCTCGCTATTTGTGCTGCAAGAGCATTGTGCGGCATTCCGGCACCGGAGAATATCGGTAACTTCTGACCCCTTACCAGCGTGTTCATCCCGTCAATAGTGGAGATGCCAGTTTGAATGAATTCGCGAGGATAATCCCGTGCTGTGGGATTTATCGCCTCGCCAGTAATAGAAAGCCTATCTTCTGGTATCACCTCCGGTCCACCATCTATGGGTCTGCCGAGACCATCAAAAAAGCGACCCACCATATCTTGTGCAACACTTACCCGCATTATATCGCCGGTGAACCTCACCCTTGTCTTTAACGTATCTATTCCCGAAGTGCCCTCGAAGACTTGAATCACAGCGAGTCCCTTTCTCGCTTCTAACACCTGCCCCATCTTCTCTTCGCCACTCGGTGTAACTATCTTTACCACCTCTCCATACGCAACACCCTCTACGCCTTCTACCACAATTAAAGGACCGGCTGCCTCTCTTATTGTTGTATATTCACGTGCAGATATATCTACTGCCATTTCTTTTCACCCCTTTTTTGTTATTATGCTGATTCTGCCGCCTTCCTCTTCAAAGCCTCGAATTCATCTTTCATCTCTTTCACCAACTCATCATATTGCTTCTCAAACTCTTCACCTGGCACATACTTCATCCTCGCCATGGCATCTTTTATCCCCATACCCTCGATTTTCCCTATACTCACACCATAATCGATCGTTTCACTTGCAAGGTCATACCATTGCAGAATGATTCTTGCCATCAGATACTGCTTCTCCAGAGAGCAGTAGGAGTCCACGTCATGGTAAGCGTTCTGTTGCAAGAAGTCCTCGCGTATCATACGAGCAACTTCTAAGGTGCCTCGTTCACGTGCCGGAAGTGCATCAGCGCCAACAAGCTGGACTATCTCCTGCAGCTCCGCCTCCTTCTGCAATATGGACATCATCTCGTCCCTCTGTTCCGTGAAGTCAGGAGTTTCCGGTTTGTTAAACCATTCAGTGAGATGACCTAAGTAAAGGGAATAGCTACGGAGCCAGCTTATAGCCGGGAAATGCCGTCTATCTGCTAAAGTGGAATCGAGAGCCCAGAAAACACCTGCTACTCGCAATGTATTCTGCGTTACGGGTTCTGAGAAATCGCCTCCCGGGGGTGATACCGCCCCCACTACAGAGACAGAGCCTATTCTTTCTTCGGAATCCGAGCATAACGCTTTTACTCTACCTGCACGTTCATAGAAATCGGATAATCTCGTAGCTAAATACGCCGGATAACCTTCCTCGCCCGGCATCTCCTCCAACCGGCCTGAAATCTCTCGCAGTGCTTCCGCCCATCTTGATGTTGAATCTGCCTGTATCGCCGTGTCATAGCCCATATCGCGATAATACTCAGCGAGTGTAATACCAGTATAAATAGACGCTTCTCGTGCTGCAACTGGCATATTGGATGTGTTTGCAATAAGCGTAGATCGCTCCATCAAATTTTCACCGCTGTAAGGGTCAATAAGTTTAGGGAAATCCTCCAAAACCTCTGTCATCTCGTTCCCTCGCTCGCCACACCCGATATATACAATAACCTGTGCATCTGCCCATCTCGCCACCTGGTGTTGCATTACTGTCTTTCCTGTCCCGAACCCACCGGGGATAGCAGCAGTCCCGCCTTTTGCAAGCGGGAAGAAGGTGTCATTAATGCGCTGCCCCGTAAGCAAAGGCACTTCGAGGTCTAATTTATCGCTATATGGCCTTCCCTTTCTCACCGGCCATTTCTGCATCATCGTCAATTCCTGATCTTCACCATCTGTTTGTAGCCTTGCTATACAGTCATCAACAGAGAATTTGCCCTCTTTTAGCTCTAAGATTTTCCCGCTTAGCCCGGGCGGGACAAGAATCTTATGCATTATTACTTTCGTTTCTTGAACAGTGCCTAAAAAATCCCCACCCACTATCTGTTTGCCTTCCTCCGCAGTAGGAGTGAAATCCCATTTCGTTGTCCGGTCCAGAGCATCCACATACACGCCCCGTTTTATATAATCACCCACTTTCTTGCCTATCGCTTCTAAAGGTCTCTGTACACCATCGTAAAAATTCTTTAAAATCCCGGGTCCCAATTCGACAGTTAAGGGCGCTTTTGTCCTTATCACTGGTTCACCCGGCTTCAAACCCGTTGTATCTTCATATACCTGAACATATGCTAGGGCTCCATCCAGTCTTATCGTTTCGCCCATCAATCCCTCGTCCCCTATCTTTACCACTTCATACATCTCGCATCCGCGCATATTATCTGCAACAACCAACGGACCTGCGATTTTTGTTATTATGCCTTCTTCCCCCATCTTCTCTCCTCCTCTACTCTACATATCTTATTATCTTATCCCCACTTTAAACTAATGTTGAGATTTGGTGCTTATGATTTAGGATTTTTCACTTTTTATTGAGCATATTCTATTGATCAGTACCGACACCATACACCAAAGTATTTATATATACAATACAATCCACATATGATGCACAATGTTTCTTATTCAGACATGCGAGGAAATCCCGTTTGTAAACCCTTGTTTGTTATATGACATTTTGAAGAAGGAAGCGGTAAGCGATGATGGAGAGGCATACTTACTGGAGTCACGAGAAGGCGCTGATAAGATGGCGCGGTATTCAATTATAGGTTTCGATCCCGCGTTTAAATTCGCCGTGAAGGACGGTATTTTGACAACGAAGTCTTACGATGCAGTAATTGGCGAAGCAATGGATAATGTAGTGGGCGAGTATATAAATCCGCTTAGTTTGATAAAAGCGTACCTTAACGAGTTAAAGATAGAGCGCGCGCAAAAAAGGGATCGCTTTATCGGCGGCTTTGTCGGCTACTTCTCGTACGATTTCATCCGCTATTTTCTGGACCTGGATGAAAGTACATTGGACACTCTGGAGCAACCGGATTGCGAATTCCTGCTCACGAACAAGAATGTTATTATAGACCATAGCGTGGAAAAAGCGTTCCTTATATCTAACGAGTTTTGTGATACACCAACCAACGGCATGAATTCAGATGCGACTTCTGTGAACGTGGCGGAATTACTGAAAGAGGCAGAAGTACCCGATAATCCTACCCCGATTTCGATCTCCGGCGATTTCCGGTCAAACATGGAAAAGGCGGATTATGAACGAAGTGTGAGAGTTGCGAAGGAATACATTCGTGCCGGTGACATATTTCAGGTGGTGCTTTCACAGCGACTGGAAGCGGACTTTGCACCTGAAGGGCATTTCGAGTTTTACAGAATATTAAGTGAAGTGAATCCGTCACCATACATGTATCTACTCGATTTCGGTGAACGGAAGATAGTGGGAGCAAGTCCTGAGATGCTGGTTCAGGTCGCCGGATTGCCCCAAGGAGGCAAAGGAAGTAGGAAAGTGGAAAGTTTTCCGATAGCGGGTACAAGACGGCGTGGCATTAATGAAGAAGAGGATAAGCGTTTGGAAGTGGAGATGCTTAACGATGAGAAGGAGCGAGCCGAGCATTTGATGCTCGTGGACTTATCAAGAAACGACATCGGAAAAGTGTCCAGGTTCGGAAGTGTGAAAGCGGCGCGATTCATGTATCCCGAGAAATACTCGCATGTTCAGCACATAGTGACAGACGTGGTGGGG
>CAZOEM010000130.1:0-7052 GCA_964578735.1 uncultured Halobacteria archaeon
CTAATTGTTTGATTGACATTCTCATCCTTGACTCTGTGGAGATCATCCCAAATTAAAATGAACGAGTCGAGTTCCTGTAATTCCGCGTCCAGACTTCTTACACCGTCCTCTCTGAAGAAGCTTCTAATCACTACAAACTTTTCATAGCCGTTAAAAGCTGCAAGAAACCGTAGCAGAAACCTCGACTTACCCGCTCCCGGCTTTCCAACCACAAGCAACTTGTTTGTTGTTTCCAGTGCACCCTTCGCTTTTTCCAGCTCTTTCCTTTCCACGTATTCAATCAGAGGTTTTCCAGCTAAAACCTCGCTACCTACCGCTTTTAAATCGTCAGTAACTAAAAATTGTCGTGAATCCGCTTCTTTTTTCCTCTTTATCTCTTCTATTATTCCCTCTAAATGTCTCTCAACACTTTTTACCGCATCATCTGTGATGACTCCTTGATTTTCTAATTTCCCTAATTCGATAACGACAAACTCCCGGAATGGTCTATCTTTTTTGATCGCTTCCCTACAAAACAACTCGTAATAGTTCTTAGCTAATTGTTCAAGAACATCACTTCTTCCTTTGAAATATTTAGAAACCAATTTACCCTTGGCTTCCTCATTCACAGCACGAAATTCATGTAATAATTCTTCTTTACCTTTTAAACCGTCCAAAATTTCTTTGATTTCTGCTTCTTCTGCTTCTCTTGGTGTTTTTTATTCAGTTAATTATATATTGTTATCACGCCATAAGATATAGAAAATGGATGAAACGGCTGCTAAAGGGATAAAGATGAAAACGAAATCGCTATGCCCTGTATGTTTCAGAGTGATAGAAGCAGAAGTATATGAAGAAGAAGGTAAGATACTGATAAAGAAGCGGTGTGAGAAGCATGGCGAATTTGATGATGTATATTGGTCTGACGCAGAGCTATATCGCAAATTTGCAAGGTGGCGATATGATGGCAAAGCAGGAATCACACTCACAAAGACAGACAAGGGCTGCCCTTTTGATTGCGGTCTCTGCCCCGAGCATAAGAGCTCCACAATGCTTGCTCTTATAGACCTCACGAACAGGTGTAACCAACGCTGCCCGACCTGCTTTGCAAATGCCGCTGTCTCTGGTTACCTCTATGAGCCGACGATGGAGCAGTTAGAGGAGATGATGAAAATGCTCCGGAGTGAGGTGCCGCCCTGCCCCGCGGTGCAGTTTGCAGGTGGCGAGCCAACGATAAGAGACGGTTTTGTGGATATAGTGAAAAAGGCACGAGATATGGGTTTCTCGCAGGTTCAGGTAGCGACAAATGGGATAGCAATGGCGAAGAGTGAACAGTTCTGTCGTGATTTAGCGGAAGCCGGGTTGCATACGGTATATTTACAGTTTGACGGTGTGACAGAAGAGCCGTATAAAATATTGCGCGGTATACCTGCGTTAAAGACGAAGTTAAAGGCAATAGAGAACTGTCGGAGGGGTGGATTGAAAAGTGTGGTGCTCGTACCCACACTCATGAAAGGTGTGAATGACGATCAAATAGGCGACATGGTGCGATTTGCTGCTAAGAACCTGGATGTTGTAAAAGGTGTGAACGCACAACCCATCTCGTTCGAGGGAAGAGTAGATGAATCGGAGAGGAAGAAGGGCAGAATAACTATTCCCGATTTCATAAATCTCCTGGAAGAGCAAACAGACGGCGAAATACCGCGTGAAAGTTTTTATCCCGTGCCTTTTGTCGCTCCTATCTCCTACTTCGTGGAGGGTTGGAAGGGCGAACTTCAGCTAGAACTCACGGCGCATCCGCATTGCGGTGCCGCGACATATGTCTTTGTGGAAAAGGGGAAGTTGATACCAATAACAGAATTCATGGACGTTGAGGGGTTCATGGAGTTCCTAAAAGAATCTACCGGTGGGCTGGATGGCACGAAAATAAGCAAACTAAAAACCGCAGCAAGGCTGATAGTCTCGTTAAGGAAGTTTGTAGATAAGGACAAGGGGCCCGAAGGTGTTGATGCTACCAGTTTGCTCGCCAGTATACTGGGAGTAGGCAATCGCGATGCTCTTGCGGTCTTTCACCGTAAAACGCTTTTTATCGGCGCTATGCACTTCATGGATATGTATAATTTTGACCTGGAACGGGTAAAGAGATGCGGCATTCATTACGCCACGCCCGACCACCGTATAATCCCTTTCTGCGCTTACAACGCCATCCACCGGCCTTCGGTAGAGAAAGCTTTTTCAACGCCTATCCCTACTAAACCAAAACCCGAATCAAAATGATAAATTCGGCACTTTGATAATATAAAACCCTTTATTTAAATAGGAAAAGAATAAGTATAACTATGCCCTCTTCGAAGAGTAGTGTGACCTCGCAGATAATGCGGAGGATGATTACTATGGCAAACAGGGGGCTACAAAAAAGCCGTATTGCACGGTCCCTGCGGTATGCCTCTCATACGACGATGGCGATGACCGTTATGTGGCAACCACAATACGGTACAAAACTCCCTTACGTTATATGCAAAGTCTTATCAAAACTCCCATCTAAATCTTTTTAATCTGATCACTTGTACAGATACAGAGAAGGAGGTATGATTATGGAAGAGAAAAGGGATTTTTCGGGATTTGTAAACGCGGAAGAAGCGGAAATAGAGCAGATAAAGGAGAGAAAGATGCGTGATATGGAAGAAAGGATAAAGGCGAGAGGGGAGGAGCAAAAAGAAGGGATTATTGATTCTCCTCTAACGTTAAGTGACGCTACATTTATGGATGCGGTAAGAAAGAATCCACTGATCGTTGTGGATTGCTGGGCGCCCTGGTGTGGCCCATGTAAAATGGTCGGACCAGTAATAGAGGAGTTAGCGAAGGAATACGCGGGTAAAGTCGTGTTTGGGAAATTGAACGTGGATGAGAATCCAAAAGTAGCCACGGATTTTGCTATTATGGCTATACCTACAATGTTCATCTTTAAAAATGGCGAGCCGGTAGATGTTATACAAGGTGCTTTGCCAAAGCCATATTTAGAAGCAAAGGTTAAGGAATGGCTGTAAGGTAAAAAAAGAAACGGTATGAAGAACGCCTTACCAAGCGCATAAACAATGAAATGAATGAATGAATGAATGAATGAATGAATGAATGAGCGAAATGTTCACAGATAGCGATGGGCGGCAGAGGGAAATAGAAATAGTAAAGACGTTTGCCAATTTGGGGCTCCAGGTCCAGCCAGAGGCAATTGAAATACTCTCTAATTATAAATGCAAAAGCTTCGGGATAGATGAGATCGCTGAAAGCGTGACCGATTCGTTAGACCCCGCGATTTTTGTTATTTCACCACAGCAGATAGTCGCGTCTATCGAAAAAATGAACGTGAGCGAGGGAGAGTCCCAAATACGGATGCATCCAAAAGCTCCGACAATAATAAAAACGTTCCTTGATCAGGGCAACGGCATAGACCACAAAGATTTCTTACCTCATTTCATCAACAGATACGAGCGATTAAGCAAGCTAATAAAGCAGCGGATAAGCTGCGGGCAGATACGGTATATAAAAAATCGGCGAGAAAAGGAAGAGGTATCTATAGTGGGGATGGTCTCTTCTATAAACAAAACGGCGAAGGGAAATACCCGTGTAGACTTAGAAGACCCTTCTGGTAATATGTCGGTAATCCTAACACATCACGAGGAGGTTATACCTGATGAGATTATCGGCGTTACGGGTTCTTTATATGAAGGGCAGTATTTAATTGCCAATCGGATAGTATATCCTGATGTGCCTATCCGTTCAACAAATTCACAATTATCTCTGCCGCTGTCTGAAACGGAAAAGCCAGAGCCTGTGCATGCAGTATTCATCTCTGATCTACATGTAGGAAGCACCACATTTCTGGATGATGTCTGGGACAGCTTCGCGCAGTGGCTAAAAGAGCAGGCAGAAAGTATCAATATCGCCTATCTAGTTGTTGCTGGCGATATTGTAGATGGCATAGGTGTATATCCCGGTCAGGACGAGGATTTGTCTATTACCGATGTTGAGGAGCAATATGAAGTGGCAGCGGGATTTTTTCATGATCTGCCCCCATGTATACACGTGATTATAGCACCTGGGAACCATGATGCAGTTAGGAGTGCCGAGCCACAGCCACCATTACCCGATGACCTCAAGAAGCTCTTCCCTGACGATACGTGCTTTGTTAGCAA
This sequence comes from uncultured Halobacteria archaeon, assembly GCA_964578735.1. Classification (GTDB taxonomy): domain Archaea; phylum Halobacteriota; class Syntropharchaeia; order Alkanophagales; family Methanospirareceae; genus Methanophaga. The sequence continues at coordinate 4,173 of CAZOEM010000130.1, forward strand.
TCCCTCTTATATAAAGATTGGTGGTAGGCTGGTACTGATCTATCATGGTCAATCCTATGATGATTTCGTTAACTCCGTATCCCGGCTGAGCTATTCAAAGCCGGAAGAGGTAATGGTAGAAATGCTTAGAAGGCGGCATGTTGCCCCAATATATGGAACAAACATCTCTATTGTTCCCAACGGGCATGATTATGGTGTAATTGACCAGGTTCCTGATATATTCCATTGTGGTCATACCCATACCGTTGGCGTTTCTAAATACAGGAACGTGCTACTTATAAACTCGGGGACATGGCAATCGCAAACGCCATATCAAAAAAAGCGTGATATAAATCCTACTGCAGGATGTGCAACTCTTGTTGAGCTTTCTGAGCTGAAAACAAAGATACTGGACTTCGGTAACGGCGTGGGGGCGTAAAATGAGAGATATGAAGAGAGGAAACAATAGCGTGAATATCTCGAAACTGCGTAAAGCTGCGAGCGTATGCAACTGGATTCAGGATAGAGTTTACGGAGAATACGAGAAATTACTGGCGGATAAAGTACGGGAGCGGAGTCTGCCCGAACATGTAGCTATAATCATGGACGGGAATAGAAGATACGCGAAGAAGATAGGAGTTTCAACAGAAGAGGGTTATCTCTATGGTGCAGAAATAACGGAACAAGCGATTAATTGGTGTTTTGAGACAGGAGTAAAGCAACTCACAATATATGCCTTTTCTATTGAGAACTTTTGTAGGTCCGCTGAAGAGAAGGATAGGCTCTTTAAGCTAATGCGTGTGGAATTTGAGAAGATAGGTAAAGATGAACGGGTTCATAAGCGAGGAGTAAGAGTGAAAGCCATAGGGAATCTCAATTTACTGCCTAACTCGGTAAAAGAAGCAATACAGAATGCTGAACGTGAAACGGCAGATTATAACAGCTTTAAGTTGTTTATCGCGGTAGCGTATAGCGGAAGGATGGAGATACTGGATTCGGTACGTATAATAGCGAATAAGGTAAAAAGCGGCTTGCTATCTGTAGATGAGATAGATGAAGATACGATCTCAAAGCATTTATACATTAGCGAAATAGAGACAGGAGACACTGATTCCAGAGCAAAAGCGAGTGTTGATCTAATAATAAGGACCGGGGGTGACATGCGATTGAGCAATTTCGTGCCCTGGCAGGCATTGGGTAACGAATGTGCAGCTTATTTCTGTGTGCCTTTCTGGCCTGAATTCAGAAAGATAGACCTATTAAGAGCAATAAGGACGTATCAGGAGCGCGAGGCGGAGCAGCAGCAACGCACTACCGCAAGGATTTTAAAGTTGAACCATTTCTTAGAAAGGAAATCGATAGCAAAAAAACTCTCTCAGAAAGAGAGTTTTATCAGAGAAGAGGAAATAGATATTTAGGAACGTTTTTTTTACGTAACAAAAAGGTTATGAGATCATTTATCGCAGTGGATATATCCAAGGGAATAAGAGAGAGGATAAAGGAGATACAAAAGCAGTTTGTAGGGTTGGAGCAAACCGGGGTAAAATTGAAATTTGTAAATCCGTGGCAGATGCATCAAACGGTGAAATTCCTGGGGGAGGTTCCCGAAGATAACGTGTCCCTAATAAAAAACGCATTGTCAGAAATAACTCAAAATCCGTTTGATATCGAGCTCCGGGGTGTGGGCTTCTTCCCCGAAGCGAAATTGGAAAAAGCAAGAAACATACGGGTTATCTGGATAGGCATATGGCGGGGTTTTGATGAGTTGAAGGCATTGCAGGAGGATGTGGAATCGAAGATGCATATACTAGGCTTCCCATTTGAGAAACGGTTCAGTGCTCATGCCACACTCTGCAGAGTGAAAAAGCCATTATCAAGAGAAGAAATAGGGCCAATTTTAAATAAGATAGCGGAATTGAGGGATGTAGAAGCGGGAAAGATGCATGTAGCAGAGCTAAAATTGAAGAAGAGCACGCTTACGCCTAAAGGTCCCATATATGAGGATGTATATGTGAAAAAGTTAGTATGATAGAAACGTCTAAGCACAAAAATCTAAATGTAAAGCCGCGGGGCGAACTGTCAGTAGCAGCGGAAGAGGAAGAAATGTGGAACTATGGCTTCTGGCTCTTTCTGCTCATACTGAGCGAACGAAAAAGAGTCGTCTGGCCCCTTATTTGAGCACATCCAGCAATGCAACACGCTCAAGCACCAGCATCTTTAACTTCTTCTCGCCTACTGCCTTTAGTTCCGCTTCTGATATAGCAAAAAACCGCTTCAAGTTCTCCTTTTTTGTCTCGCTATACGATTCCAGTTCCGCTATTGACCACTCAACTAGCTCTATCTTCCGCTTTACCGCTTCCGCAACAAGCTCTAAATCACGTTCCTCACCTGTAGCAACAATAACAAGGGCAATTTTATTCTCGCCTTCTGACACACCCATTGCAAGCGCTCGTTCTATCTGCCTCTTACCCGCAGCATATAAAAGAATCCCCAGCCCAAAATCGCTCGTTATACTCGTTCCACTCGTCACAGCTCTTAGTGCCTTCTTCACCGCTGATATTATATGCGCCTCGCCTGCTATCAGCTCGGCATCCATAGCCTGTATTGTCACGGCGTATTTATGCGCAATGTCACTTAACGAAGCGAGAAAGCCATTTACATTTGATATACTAACATTACCAGCAACGATTTTACAGTTCAATTTTTGCTTTTGGTTATGCATCGGATTTTAGTTATTATCTATGATCTTTTCAGCTATTTAACAATTATGCTGATGCATTACAAATACCTTTTATGTGCATTTACATATCGCCTGAAGAGTCAGTGAGCAGATATATTATCAAGATCCTTTATTTGTGCCCCATAGGTTCACACCACACTAATGAGGATTTCGTTCATACC
>CAZOEM010000131.1:0-7045 GCA_964578735.1 uncultured Halobacteria archaeon
GCGTGAAGCCTGGTTCAGCACAAAACATCTCACATTTCCCCGGTTTCGCTATTTAGTATATACTTTTGGGTTCGTCTCTTACACCAGATGAAACTTAGCCACTTCCGTAAGCTCACCTCTTCCCAACAGGACCACTTTCTTCACGCAGGCGTCACAAAGTTGATACACCCTTATGCTATCATTTCCTTCTGCGAAAGGCTTAAGCAAGGCAATAATCTTCCCGAGTATCTCTGCATCAACACGGCACTCAAAAACGCTATACTGCACCCGCTTCCCATAGTCTGCGAGCACACTTTGTACTAAAGGAGATTCCACCGCCTTCTTTTGTGGTGCAGGACGAGATTTAACGCGATAGGTTAGTAGTATTTCCTCCACTTTCTGTTGACTTATATGACTGACCTGAGAGAGCCATCATCTGTTCAGGCAAGGGATTCCCTTCTCGATCAAGGAATATACACCTCCTGTTCGTTCTTTTATGGATGCCCAGGGGCAGTTTAATCAGTGGTCAATACCCTTTTCCTTTCAATCTATCGTAATTGGGGAATATCTCCCAGTGTATTCTGCTACTGGGCTTACCCGCTCTTTCTGCGATGAATTTGAGTAAACTCAGTGCTAAACTTCTTTCGCTTACTGAGCAGTTTCTTAGCATTCTCTTCATCGTCAAGTTCCAGGCTCACCTCTATCAGGGCGATTAAAGCAAGCGGATTTTCCGGTTCTATTCCGCGGCAGGTATGGAAATAGTTGCTCCAGCCTCTTATGCTCTGCTTCAAATCCTCGATTCTATCACTGATGTTTCGCCTCTTACCCGCTTGTGCAATCTCATGCAGCTTTTGGCTGATAGCGTCAATGGCTTTTTCGTTGCATATAACGTATAACTTCTATCTATCAATTTTGCGAAGCAAAATTGTTTTACAGAATCTCTCGCCCTGGTAGCTGATCCATCTCCGGATTTAACACTATCTCGTTAGCGGCATCCAAGATAATTGACTTTGATAAAATAGCCGCCATTTGTCTATTACCACCGGCACATCGCCTGACCTCACACGAATCAAATCCATTCGGGGACTGATATTCAAAGAGAGGTCCCACTGCTGTGTCATAATGCCCACTAATGCTATGGCTACCGACATGGTCTTCGTACCACCGGTATAATTAGCGATAGATTCCGCATCACAATCTCAAAATCCTTCTCCTTCGTATGTTTCCCCCTCATATTTTATAAATACTAAATCAATGCTTATTATATATACATATATGACCGTGTAAAATTGGGTACCACATGGCATTGAGGCTAAGGTAGGATAAAATAATGAATAATGAAGAAGAATTGAAGAAATTAACAGAAAAGTATTGGCGTGAGAACTGGAATGTGGGAAAGTATATTCAGAAACTTTTGCCTGAAGAGTTAACATATTTAAGAGAATATAACCGAATAACTGCCAAACCAACTGAAATACTCGTTCAACTTGTAGGATATTCATGGGAACCCCTCTTAATATCTGTTTGCGCTTATAAACCAGAAAAGGTGGTACTGGTCTTAAATGAATGGTATGCTAAACAGGAAGGAAAAGCTCGAGGAATTAAGTTCCAGGAGAATATAGCTAAATTAAAAGATAAAAATCTTATTGATCACACACCCGGAATACTACCTCAACCATGTGAGACCGTGAAAGACAGACCAGAAGAAGTTTTCAGATTTTTGAAAAAACATGTTTTGCCTTTTGTTAATGAAGGTAAAAGAGTCGTTGTAGATATTACCGGCGCTAAAAAAAGTATGGTGTCCGGTGCATATCTTTTCTCTAGCTATACAAACGTCTCTGTTTCTTATGTAGACTATGAGGATTATAGCGAAGATTTTGGAAAACCTTATGGCTACACTTGCAAGCCGGGTGAATTGGAAAATCCAATGGAAAGCTTCAAACTTCGTGAGTGGGATAGAGTTCGGCAACTATATGAGCAGTATGCATTCAGGAGAGCAAAGGAGCTTATAGCGGAGATAAAAGAGGGTACTAAGTCCTTTTTCGAGGATGACGAATTAAAAAGCTTAGACCTTCTTACGGACTGGCTGGAATTTTATAGATTGTGGGATGAGGGAGATTATAGCGGTAGCTGGTATAAATGGGATGGAGATGATACTTTTAGAGCGATAAGAAAAAGAAGTAAAATATCAGACGCGTATTGTCCAACTGCGGTGAAGAAGTTAGGTAATCTGTGGCCAAATAAGAATGATTTAAAAGAATTAAAATCGGGTTTTAAAGCAATTGAAGGTTCTGAAGACATAGAGAAGTCGATCTATCTTGAAGACGAAGAAATTCTCGTATATGCCTATGATGAACTTGAAAAGATTAAAAGGCTCATTGAACATAATGAGGACTATCGCTCCGCACTACTTCGCGCTGCCGGTTTGAATGAAGTCCTATTAAAAGCAAGGATCGTAAGAGCCTGGGTAAGCAATAACTTTGTTGTTGAAGTGAAGGGTAAGCAATTAACCCGTGAAGATATTAAAAATCATAATGAATGTAGCAGATATTTACCCAAACTGGATGCTAAAGGAGTGCTTGATGCTGGTGCTACTTATTTGCATATGGCACTTCGGTGGGAAGAAGGTAAAGGAGATAAATATGCAATAAAGCTTAACAAATTAGAAGAATTCAACTATCCAATAGCACATCGTTCAGTTGACGGACCTATGCTTGCTGATTTTTGGAAGCCCTTGAAGAAGAAGCACAAAGGGTTTGGCTTGCCTGATGATGTTTTTAATATTCGAAATAAGGCTATCCATTTTTGTTTGAGTATCCCGAAAGAAATAGCAGAGGTAGCAGTAGCTATGGCGGAGAAAAATATAGAAGATTTTCAAGAAGAATGGATTAACGTTACTATAACCAATGAAACTTATGAAGCGATGACCTGGAATGAATTATGTGATGCCTGCGATATAACATTTTTATCAAGAAGAGGAAACAAAAATGAGTGAGCATCTTTTCGTTGCGGAGGCAGATAAAATCCAGGATTTGTTGTTCCGCACGTCTAAACTGCGAGAGGTCGCTGGTGGTAGCCAGATGCTTACCGAGTTCTGTGAAGTGGCAGTTCCTTCGCTTATCGAAAAGTGTGAAGGTAAAAAGGTTATATCATCGGGAGGTTCTTTTAGTATTCGCTTTGACACGAAAGAAAGGGCAGAAAAATTTGGCGCGTACCTGTCCGAACTGTACAGAAGAGAGTTAGGAGGAACGATAACAGTCGCGGATCCTGTAGAAGTGACCACAGAGCAAGAGGCAATAACAAATGCGCAAACATCGTTAAGAAAAGCAAAACACCGTGGTAAAGCTCCTGTTTCGGTAGAGCAAATACCTTATATTGCAATCTGCGCTTCTTGTGGTACCGGAATTGCCAGCTATCATAAATCGCGGTTTGGCGAGAATACCAATTATCTATGCGAGGTATGCGAGAAAAAAGCAAACGCACGGAAAGAAATAAAAAATCATTTCCTCGCTCGATTCCTTGGTCATATCTGTACTGCGAACTCAGAAGCATTTGTATTTCCATATGAGGCTGATGAAATCGCCAAATTAGAACCCAGAAACTATGTAGCGTATATCATTGCAGATGGTAACAGTATTGGTACAATCTTTAGCGCATGTGATAGCTTTGAGAAAGTAAAAAAGCTCTCCATTGCTTTAGAGGATGCAATTCAAGATTCTTTAGCAGAACCCACGAAAATTCTTATAGAAAAGCAAAAAGAGTTCATAGCGAAAACGAGTAAACCCGACTTAGTGCCAGTGTTGCCACTTATTCTTGGTGGTGATGACGTTTTTGCACTAATTCCCGCTCAATGGGCACTGGACTTTACGCAGCGGTTTGCTCATGAATTTGAGGAGAAAATGACACGACGCTTGGGAGAAATAGGCATTCAAAGTAGTCCAAACATCTCTGCCGCAGTAATAATTTGTAAGGGTAAGTTTCCTTATTCCATTGCTCATGAACTTGGGAAAGAACTGCTTAAAAAAGCGAAGAGACGAGCAAAAAAAGAGCGGGTATCCACAATCTCTTTCACAGTAATAAAAGGAAATGAACTCGTTAAATCAACAGAAGAAGAGAAGAAGACTTTTGTTGCTGGTTTTCCCACGTACACAATTGACGAGTTGAAAAAATTGGTTGAATACAGATGGGAACTACGTGATTTACCGGGAACGAGAAGAGCGCAATTAGAAAAATTATTCTTACGATTGGTAGAAATAGATCACGATAAAATGAAAAGAGATTTCGCTAAAATACTATCCGAATGGACGGTAGAGAGAACACGTATCATAAACCGGTTGGAGGAGGAATTAAGAAAGACTCTAATTGAAGCATTGGAAGAACTTGGTGATAAGACAGAAAAACATAATTGGTTAGATATTGACGGTGTTTACTACCACAAGCTTCCGGACCTCCTAAATGCCTGGGATTACGCCTACAACAGTGAAAAAGAGGTATCGGAATATGAAGAGGTGGACGAAGAATGAAATTAACATTTAAAATAAGCCTCTTGTCCGATTATCATATTGGAGCGGGTCATGGAAAAGGAATTGTGGACTCCCTCCTTTTGAAGGATAATCAGAGTCTGCCGGTAATACGAGGCACGACACTCAGCGGATTACTCAGACAGGGGATGAGGGATTTACTTCAAATCGATCTGCTGGAGCAACATCGAAAATGCAAACAATCTGGCGGTGCTTCTGACCTCTCGTATTGTTCTGAAGGAAATAAAAAGTCTATGTGTCCAATTTGTCAGATATTAGGGACGCCTGCGTATCCTAAACGATGGCGGATTTCTTCTGCCGAAATAGAAGACACGCTGATTTTAAAACCTGAAATAGTAGCCTGGCGTAATAGAGTAAATCCAAAAACGCGTATAGCAGAAGCAAGGAAGCTATTTAACGTGGAAACAGTCGGCAAAGGACTAAACTTTCTTTTCTCTGTAAGTAATGACACAAATGATGAGCGGATATTAGAAGAAGCCGCATTCATTGTTGCTGCATTCAGAATGGTAAGGAATTTAGGCTCATCTCGCAGAAGGGGTAAAGGACTGTGTCAGATTCACCTTGTTGACGCAAAAAATGCACCCACGGAATTAGAAACGGAAAAAGAAGCCACTATGGAGGATTATTTCCTCGATATGTTCAAAACGGTATGGTTGGAAAATAAGGAGCTGAATATTACCAAAGCAGTTGTCCAATCCGAAAAGAGAAAAGAATCAACTCCGACAACAAAAATCTTTAATATCATTCTGCTAACAGAAGAACCGTTACTGATAGCAAATAAAAGTGAGTCGGGTAGCATGTACTATACGAGCAAATCTATTCCAGGTCACACGCTTCTTGGTGCTTTAGCATGGAAAGCCGCAGCTAACTCTACTATGGATGATAAGGAGGTTTATGAGCAGTTTATCAAACTCTTCCGTCGCGGTGACATAAAAGTAAGCCCGTTATACTCGGCATTGAAAATTCAAGACGATATTTATCCGTCAATACCGTCACCACAGGACTTCCTGTATTGTAAACTTTATCCCGAATTTGAAGAGCATGGACGTGGTGTACAGGGATATGCCACGGATACAGAAGAACCAGGAAAGTGCGAAATATGTTTACAGGAAGACATTGAGACTCCGCTTGAACCCGTGAATCAATACATAGCGATAAGAAAATACCATAAACATTTGGAAGAAGTTGAAGTCCCGGTGAGAGAGGAGATGCACATTGCTATTGACCCTAAGAAAGGGCGGACAATAACAGGTGTCTTATTTGGATATGAATCCATAGATTCCGGTGCCTATTTTATCGGCACGATTAAGATTGCAAATTGGGCAAATTTCGCTCATTTCTTAGGCCTTGACGGTGAGAGCCCGGTATTTGAACTGCGAATAGGAAAGGCATCTGCTCGCGGGCATGGAAAAGTGAAAGTGTGGCTTCAGTCTGACAGGGATACTAAAAATCTCTTTCTTGGGACTAGCTTAAAGGAGCGTGTAACGGATTTAACAAAGCCTCTTAGAATGACGTTTATAACAGATACTATTTTAGTGGATACCTGGGGAAGATTTCTGAACAAGCCGGATAAACCAGTTTTAGAGGTTTTGCTAGGCGAAAACGTGGAAATAATAAATATCTTCGTCAAAACAAAAACGGTAGATGGTTTTAATGCGTATTTGGGACTCCCGAAATGGCGAGATATCGCGATTAGCGCAGGTTCCGCAGTTGGATTTAAACTAGAGCACCCGGAGAATGAAGAGGCACTATTTAAGCTTCTCGAAAAATTAGAAAGCGAAGGCATTGGATTAAGAAAAGAGGAGGGTTTTGGCAGAATTGCTTTTAATCACCCTATATACCGTAAGAATGAAGGTGTTGAGTTTGGTATACATCTACCGGAAATTATGCGTGTCAAAGATAAAAGAGAAGATGCTGCTGGGATTTTAATTCCTGCTGGACTTTTGATAGGAATTGGGATGGGTTTTGTTTATGAAAATGTTCCTGCAGGTACATTGATAGGCTTAGGATTAGGATTTTTAGGAATGGCAATAATCCAGCTTATGAGAAAAAAATAGGAAAATGAAGTAATATGGCATCTGAACTTACAACAACAATTATTCTTCCAGCTGTTTTAGGAGGAGTTGGAGGTTTGACTCGCGCATTTATAGGATTACTTAAAGCAATGTCTGTAAGAAGAAGAATTTTATGGAACTATTATCTTATAACAGTTATTGTTGCAGCAGTTATTGGTGCATTCATGGGATTAATATTTGATTTTGATTACCGACTAAGCCTGTTAGCAGGCTATGCTGGAACAGATATTTTAGAAGGAATTTACAAATCATTTAAAGTAGAGAAAGTTTATGTTAAGAAGTGATTATTCTTCTTTCTTAACCTTATCATTTAAGAATCTATAATATTCTGTTTGTTTTGAACTTGCCAATTTCTCTATTATAAGTTCTGGAGTAGATGATGCAAGTTTTCCCAATATGGGGTTATGGTCAACAATTAGTTCAAAATATTCATCTAATCCTTTAGCCTCA
>CAZOEM010000132.1:0-7041 GCA_964578735.1 uncultured Halobacteria archaeon
TGTCACCGTCACATTCAAAGTAACTGCCGTCCCTTCCATAGTCGCCTGCTCCACCGTAACATCCCCCGGGCATGTTATCTCTGGCGCTGCTGTGTCCCCGACAGTAACGTCAACAGAGCAACTAGCACTGTTGCCAGAAGCATCAGTTGCGGTAAATGTCACGGTAGTTGTCCCCGGCGGATACGTTGCCAATTCGTTACTTGTTACCTTTGGATTAGGATCGCAGAGGTCTGTCACCGTCACATTCAAAGTAACTGCCGTCCCTTCCATAGTCGCCTGCTCCACCATAACATTGGCGGGGCATGTTATCTCTGGCGCTGTGGTGTCCACGACCGAAACATAAACCGAGCAGTTGGCACTCTTGCCTGATGCATCGGTAGCTATAAAGGTCACGGTGGTTGTTCCGGGTGGATATACTGCCAGCTCGTTACTTGTTACCTTCGGATTCGGATCGCAGAGATCAGATGCCGTCACGTTCAAGAATACTGCCGTTCCGTTCCTTGTCGCCTGCTCCACCGTAACGTTGGCGGGGCATATGATAGCAGGCGGTTTTGTATCCACCATGAAGGAAACATCAGCGCTACCTACAACCCCCATCAAATCCGCTGCAGACACAGACAATGAGTTAGAACCTTCTTGCGCTCTTATTGTCACTGTGTTAGGATCGAAAGAGATAGGTGCAGCGCCGTTAAGGCTGTAGCTCCAATTGACTAGCGATACATTGGCCGCTACTTCCAGACCTATTTCTCCTGATAGATAATACGCGCCTTCTTCCAGCGCTATAATCCTTATCTCGGGGGGTCCAGATGCCCCCACACTGTCTATACCTACGTTTGCACACAAAAATGCTATCACTACCACTGCTATTAAACCGATACCTCTATTTAGCACCATTTTATTTCGCCTGCCCTTCTTCTTATATTATTATAATATCACTTACAATATACCAACAGATATATAAAAACCCTTTCTTTCATTGTTATATATAATATAAAAAATAACTTCTACCTATATATAAATTTAATTTAGGACGCAGATTTACACGGATTTACACGGATTTATTTACGTTTTGCCTTGTTGAGCTTTTCATCTGTGTCAATCTGCGTTAATCTGCATCATGGCAGAACGAGTTCCTCAAAGGAGAACTCCTTTGAGACGGCAAACTCGCCCTCATATATATCCCTTTGCTTTATATCTTTCTTGCATGGCTTCTGCCATACCGCTGTTGTGCCCCAGGCCCCTTCAAATTCGCACATTACATCATAGTTTAGCGACTGGTTATGATAAAGCGCCGAAGTTGTCTTAATGGTAACTGCCTCTTGCTTCTGCAGCTCATTTACAGCGTAACTCTCCAATACCTGTGCACCCATACCACCATGGAATGCAGAGACCTCATATTTCGAGAAGCCTACGATCAAATCACCGCTGAATGAGATTTGCTCGGAGAGACAATAGTCGGGATCGTTTTGATCTGTTATGTTCACATCACCGTTTAGTATGACTACCGATTCTCGTGCAAAAGCGCCATCCGGGCCCGTATCGCCAGTAATCCAACGTCTAATATTTAATGCACGCTCTTTGTCCACTATCTTATTCCTTATCTTGAACGCACCAACGCCTTCTACTGTTGTTATCCCTTTGTATGTTTCCCCCTGCACGGGCTTTTGTATTGGTTGTACGGCAACAACAGTTCCTACCAGGAACAGTGCTAATATCACTATGGCGATTCCAAAAGATTTCATCTCTTCTAATGTAACATTCGTTTCGACTGTATATAAGCTTTTTGGTTTTATTTCTTATATATCTATTAAGAGTGACCTTCTGGTAGTGAATGGCAAGAGGAAAACACCGCAGGAGATGTACAGGAAGGTTAAGTCAATGAAGACCGCTGTCCTTGCAGCGGGGTGAAGAGGTGGATGATTAACGTTAGTATCCCCCAAGATACCGTGGTTCATGACAGAGAAGAAATGTATCAGAGAAGGAAAGAGGAATAGAAACGGCTATATCAGGATAAGATTATGACGACTGAAGGAGAAACCAAAAACTTTTTAAGTTGTTCCTAAGAACAATAATATACTTTGAAAATAAAAAGTTTTAGCTTGCACTTATCATCTCAGCACGAGATATGACACATGGAGAACGGAGAAGATATGAGCAAAAATAGAAGTTCCATATCAAAAGCGGAGAGCTATAAAGAAATTGGCGACTTTTGGGACACACATGACCTTGCCGATTACTGGGATAAAACCAAATCAGTTGAATTTGAGATAGAAATCCAATCAGAAGTAACGTACTATGCAATTGACAAAGAATTGTCGGCGAATATCCGTGCTATTGCCAAACAACAGGGTGTATCTGCAGATACACTGCTAAATTTGTGGGTTCAAGAGAAGCTGCAGGAACAAGCGACTTAATTTGCTGTTGTAGTGTAAACCTATTCAAGCCAAAAAAGAATATTAGGGAACCCCCAGTAAATAGTTTACCCTTTTTGATAAATATCATACAAAGACACAGATTTCACAGAATTACACAGACGCTACTGTCCTGATTATTAAGTTTTTACGGGTTCATAGAATCAAAATTAAATTTATAAATCAATACATTACTTTAAATCTCACTACTTTTACACCGCTTATCCGTCCTTGCCTAAGAACTCTACCCGATTTCAACCCTGCATCAATGACAAGCCATTCACCTGCTTTTATTATACCCGTCTTCATCGCCTTAACAAGTTCCTTGGGCTTGCTCAAATGTCTTTTCAAGTGATTGACTATCTTAAAAGCTGTGATAAAGTTTATCCCTTTATATCGCTTCACTGTGAGTAAAATGTCTTGATATATCCCATAACACCCCTTACTGTGATTTTTGAGCGTTTTAGCAGCATAAATATTCTTTCCAGTCCTTTTAGAGAGCGTTCCATCTGAGATGTTTGTATATGGCCACCCTGAAAAGCAATAAAAAACAAATAAATAAATAAAAAAAGAAAAGGGTTGAATTGTTGTTTACACACTGCGTTTCACTAGTGCTGCGTTAGCAATCGCCGTGTGGTTCTTTCCCTGGGCATCGTGCGGTAACTTCTTCCTTGAATATCAGGTTCTTATCTACCTGGAAGTCTCCACTGAAGAACTGGTGATGTTTTATATCCTTACTGCACACCTTCTTCCATGATGAGTCTGTTCCCCACTGACCTTTAAAGGCATTTTTCGTATCGAAATTCAGTTCGTTCGCATTGTATGGCGTCTCTTTAATGCCGCCGGCCCAGTTTCGCGCTGTCTCATTATACGTAGCAGTGGTCGTCATCTTGACCGTCTCATCTTTCTGTAACTCCGACACAAAATAGTTCTCTGTTACTTCTGCATTCATACCACCATGGAAGCCAGGGTTATTATATCTCGCCGTACCCATAAGTTGCGCGTTAAGATTAAGTGTGTCCCCTTCGAATTGTATCATTTTCTTACACTCGAAATTAGTCATTACGGGGCTGTGATCGTCACCAAAAACCGGATCCCTCATCGTACCCATATTGGTATAATCGCCACTACAATTCAACCGAACCCCTTCATTCAATGTCTCGCTGATGGTCATTGCAAAGCTTCCATTCAGCCCGGTGTCTCCTATCATCTTCTCGTAGACATCTACTGCAATAGCCTTGTCTAAAATCACCTTCTCATATTCTATATATCCGACACCCTGCACTGCGGACTCCTCGATGAACTTTTCCCGCTGGTCAGGCGCATTCTTCGCAGGCATTGCAGCCACGGCACCCACAAAAAACATCGTGATTACCAATGTAGCCAGTATTATTCCTATTTTTTTCATTTTTTTTCTTTTTCACCTCCTAAAACTTATAAATTCCTATTGTATTAAGGTGTATATATAGCTTTTGGTTAGTATATAAATCTTTCGATTGGATACCGGGTTCTGTCGATAACATATGTTTGCCCTTCATCAGCGCCGGCTGCGGAAATGACAAAAAGTGAAGATGGAAGGTGTGGGTAAAATGGCGATTGTGAACTTTGATGCACGAACCGACCTCATTCATAAGCCTGGCTTTTCTCCCGATGTTATAGTTTTAGCGTATTTGTATTGTCTGCGTTAGTTAACTTAATATCTCATTCCGGGCGGGCGAGAAAAGAAGAAGGTGCTTCCTTTTTCCTGCTCGCTTTCCATTCCGATCTTCCCGCAATGCTATATTATTTTCTATTCATGGTTATAAAAAGTAGCTAAACAAATACCAATAACGATATGATATAGTAAGGATATTAGCTACAGGAGGTGCCAGGATGAAAAGAGTGGCGATTATAGCGAAAGGAAGAGTGCAAAGGGTAGGTTACCGCGATGAGGTGGAAGAGATAGCGCGTAAGCTGAAAATAACGAGCTTTGTAGAGAATGTTAAACCGTATGATGTCCAAATAATAGCAGAGGGTGAAGATGAACCGATAGAGCTGTTTATCGAGAGGATAAAGATAAATAGGTTCCCGATAGATGTAGAAAGTACAGCGGTTAATTTTGATGATTTCAAAGGCGAATTTGAATACTTCGAGATAAAGAGGGGTGAGTGGGGTGAGGAAATAGCAGAACGCCTGGATACCGCCGGCAAGTTACTTTATAAGTCCGTAGAGCTGGGTGGAAGGACTTTAAAAGTAGCAGAGAGGTCTGTCGAACTCGGTGAAGAATCGGTAGAGCTCGGGAAAAAGATGCTGGGGAAGCAGGATAGGATGCTGCAGAAGCAGGATGAGACCATTGATGCGATAGTGGGAGTATCGGAAAAGATAGACCAAAGTAAAGAAGAAATTGTAACGGAAATAAGCTCTTTACGAGATGACTTGAGGTCGTACATGGAAGAGAAGTTTGCAAGGATCGAACATGATGTAGAAACGATAAAGGTAAAAATCGGAATACTATAGGTTGCTTGTGAATTAATTATTATCTCGTTTTTTTAAAGAAAAGATTTGTGTAAATCTATGTGTTATAAAAAGGATATAAAAAGGATTATAAAAAGGATATAAAAAGGATATAAAAAGGATATAAAAAGGATATAAAAAGGAGCTAACAGGCGCACTTCTAACGCCGTATGGAAAAGCCCGTGAATTCGCCTGTATACTTCCCCTTTATTACTTTAACTGATGATACCTTCGCTGCCGGAGGGCCATAATGGCAATATTCGATCATTTCGTCTACTTTTTCCTTCTCGCCTTCAAATACCGCTTCTACTCGTCCATCGCTCATATTTCGCACCCATCCCTTCACACCCCTCATATTCGCTTCGTTTCTTGTTGTATATCGAAATAGAACACCCTGCACTTTCCCCTTGACAAATACATGCGCTCTAACTTTTAATCCCATTGTTCACTCATACAATACGGGTAGATTAATGCTCCGGTCGGGATTCGAACCCGAGTCCTTGGCTCGAAAGGCCGAGATGATTGGCCGAGCTACACTACCGGAGCAAAGAATAAAAAAAATCCGTGGAAAGACTTCGATTAGTCTTAATATTATATTCGTTTTATTTATCCGAATAGCGAAGAAAGTCCTTCCATACCCGTCTCTTCTGCTTTTTCCTCCTCTTCAGCCGTCTTCTCTTTCTTCTCCTCCTTTTCCGCCTCGCCCGCTTCAGGTGCCGCGGCCGGAGCTTGTGCTGGCATCGCAGGTGCCGCAGGCGCATATGCCGGTTGTGCTTGCGCCATCGCCTCATCTATGTCAACATCGCTAAGAGCGGAAATCAGTGCTTTCACTCTACCTACCTCTGCCTCAACACCTGCTGCTTTCATTATCGTGGTCATTGCATCCTCTGTGACTTCCTTGCCCGAATTATGCAAGAGCAGTGCAGCATATATATATTCCATATCTTCGTTTTACCTCCTTCTCTTTTCCTTTTACTTCCTATACTCTCTTTTGCTATATAAATAAAATAAAAAGAAATAGGTACGGAGCCGCTGGGATTTGAACCCAGGTCATCGGGTTCGAAGCCCGATGGGATAGTCCGCTACCACACGGCTCCACAAATATATCTTTGACTTTTGCATTTTAAATTCCGCTTTATCAGCTCAAAAATCCATATGTTTTTGTGTAGATACATTATCGCTATAGCTTGCTAATATCTCAAATATCAGTCTTGAAGCGTTAATGCTAGTAATGCCGTTATTGTTATCCCGCTTTGGATTCACCTCTACCACATCGCTTGCAACCACGTTTACCCCCTTTATTAGTCCACGTACCAAAGCGATCAAGCTCTCGAGCGAGAGCCCGCAAGGTTCCGGATTATCTACTCCCGGCGCTATACCGGGGTCGAGCGCATCAATGTCAATGGAGAGATAGGTTTTTTCATTATCGCTACCTATTTCCTCTAATATCCCGTCTACACCCTTTTCCTTTAGCATTGCAGCATCGTATATTCTTAGCCGGTCTTTTATTAACCTATACTCTGCTTCCGAGGAAGACCTAACACCTATCTGAAGTATATTCTCAAATCCTATTAATTCCGCTATTCGACGCATTACACATGCGTTTGAAAGTTTATTGCTCTTATATGAGTCACGGGAATCGGCATGGGCATCTATGACTATCACTTTGGCGACTTCGTCACGCTCGAAAAGAGCTTTAACGAGCGGATACGAAATGGAATGGTCACCACCGATGAAGATTTTTCTTCTCCTGGTGCCAACGTCCACACTGCTTTTAAAGTTACGCTCTAACATCACATCACCGGAATCATAATAGAGCAAATCGGACAATTCTAGTTTATAGTCCCATATGAATGTTTCAAGTAGTTGCGATGCCTTCCGTATCGCTTTTGGTCCGTATCTTGTCCCTTTTTTAAAGGCATTGCTATCAAAAGGGACGCCTATTATTTCATACCTTGCTTTTTCCTTTTCCGCTTCTGAGAGCGAGCCCGCGAATTTCATTGTTTGTATAATAACGTATAACTTCTACCCATTTAAGACGCAGATTTACACAGATTTACACGGATTTAAGGGATATAAATAATGACTCTGCGTTCGCCAGGAATTAATTATTATAACCCTATAGCAATATATCTAA
>CAZOEM010000133.1:0-6989 GCA_964578735.1 uncultured Halobacteria archaeon
CTGTGAATCCCAATAGAGAACGGGATAAGAACTGTCCCGGAAGAATAGCGATTAAGGCTGCTGAAAGAATGCCTGCATTTCGACCCCCTAATTCCTTTCCTATAAAATAGACAGGAAAAACGGTGAGAGCGCCTAAAACCGCAGGATACCATGCTCCTATTACCTCGATTCCATGCTGGCCTAAAGTAGCGAACGGGTTCCCAAGTCCTATTAGCCATATAATAACTGCAAGTAGGTAATCAAATAGCGGTCCAACGCCCACTTTCGTGCCATGAGGGTAATAGGTGAAAGGATCGAAGTAAAGACGATGTGGGAAGTTCTGCAGCGTGTTTTCCACCACTCTCATCTTATACCAGGGGTCATTCCCGCCAAATTTTACGAACATATCAGTAAAAACACTCGCATAGGGTAAAACACCACGTATATAAAGTGACACACAGAATATCGCCACTAATATGACACCATAGATTATTGATGTTTTTTTTAGCCCTTTCATGTTTATACTTATTTTATCCATTTCCCACTCACTGTTAAATTAATTCTTCTTAGATAGTATAAAAATAATTACTGACGTGATACATATATATAATTAGCGATGATATGTCCACTTTATTTTATTAAAGCAGTGTTAGGTTGATAAGAAAGATGGCAGAGCAAAAGATAAGGAAAGCGGTAATACCGGCAGCAGGATTAGGAACTAGATTTCTCCCAGCTACGAAATCCATGCCCAAGGAGATGTTACCTATTATAGATACGCCCATCATCCAATTTGTCGTTGAAGAAGCAATAGCAGCAGGAATTGATGATATTATAATCATTACCGGCAGGGGCAAAAAGGCTATCGAGGATTATTTTGATACCTCGCCCGAACTGGAAAGCCATTTATTTAAGAATAAAAAATATGCGCTATTGCGAGAAATAAAGGATATATCTGCCCTGGTGGATATCCATTACATAAGACAGAAGGAGCCAAAAGGCTTGGGCGATGCCGTTTTAAAGGCAGAAAAGCATGTGGGCAATGAACCTTTCGCTGTCTTATTAGGAGATGATATAATAAAGGCGGAGATACCTTGCATTAAGCAACTCACGGATTTGTTTGGGCGCTATAACAAATCAATAATTGCTGTCGAAGAGGTTCCAAAAGAGAAGGTGAGCAGTTACGGGATGATAAAAGGGCGAAAAATAGCTGAATCCATCTACCGCGTAGAAGAGATAATCGAAAAGCCTTCATTAGAAGAAGCTCCGTCTAACATAGGTACCGTTGGGCGATATGTGCTCACACCTGCGATATTCGATTGTGTCAAGGAGACGAAGCCAGGTAGTGGAAATGAAATTCAGCTTACGGACGCTATTAAAATGCTGATGGAGAAGGAGGACGTTTTTGCTTATTCGTTCAAAGGTAAGAGATATGATGCGGGTGATAAGATAGGATATGTAAAAGCGATTATCGATTTTGCTTTGGAAAAGGAAGATTTGAAAGAAGAAATTGAGGAATATGTACAGGAGAAGGAAAGCTACTTGTAATTACTTCCTGAGTCCGCCACCCGTTATCGTGCATGTTAAATAACCAATCAAGCCAAAGAACAATCTTGCCAAACCGCGAGAAGTAAAATGCGATTGGAATGTTTTTTTAGCCGAATAGCCACCCCATAGTTTGCCATGCTTCAATGTGAGCTGTTTCCTACCATAACCATTCCAAAAAGCTTGTTTCAGAAAAGTTATTACATTTTCTCTTGCATATCTATATACAACCGCTCTTTCTTCAATGTGCATCTCATATCCCGCCTCTATCGCGCGATAGTTCAGGTCCATATCCTCTGCCGTTATAAGTGCAGGGTCGAACCCCCCTAACTTATTAAATATCTCCCTTTTATATGTGGTATTTGAACCAGGGTAAGAAATATCAAATCCTTTATGATACAGTTTCACCCGATCCACGATAAACCCGCTTTTCCCTTCTAATATACATTTCCCAACAACAATATCACGGTCTTCCGTCATTGCTAGTCGCACATATTTTATCCAATCGCTATGTGCTCGGTCATCAGCACCTATAAAACTTACCGCATATCCCGTTGCCTTCTGAACGCCAAAATTCATGCTTTTTCCTCGTGAGCCTTCTTCTATATATAATTTCAGGACATCATATTTTTTTATATATTCGTTTATTATTCTCTGCGTAGAATCAGAGCTTTCTGCATCTACTACGATAATCTCAATAGGTGGCTCTTGTACAATTAGCGAGTCTAATAACGCTCTAATGCTTTCTTCTTCATTTTTTGTCGTGACAACTACACTGATTAGCATTGAACTTGACGACGCTGACGATGACGGTGACATTTAGCGATCTCCTTATTAAAGTTTTATGTATCTTTCAATCATAAGTAATATTGTATTTATCTATACTTGGCATGGAAATGATAAAAGATTGCAAAATAGGAAAAGGAACAATAATAGGAGAACCCGTAAATATATACAAAAGTGAGGTAGGAACAAATTGCAGAATAGGCGGGTTTGTCTACATAGAAGAAGGCGTGAAAATCGGTAACAAATGCAAGATAAAGCCTTTTGTCTTTATTCCAACCGGGGTAACGATAGAAGAGGGTGCCTTTATTGGGCCCGGAGTAACATTTATAAATGATAAGTATCCTAGAGCTATTAATCCCTATGGGAGTTTGAAAAGCGATGCTGATTGGCAACTGGTCAGAACGGAGGTTAAAAAAGGTGTATCAATCGGAGCTGGAGCCACGATAATGTGCGGCGTTACAATAGGTGAATATGCCGTTGTTGGTGCGGGATCAGTTGTTACAAAGGATGTTGCGAGCAGGGTCGTTGTAGCTGGTAATCCCGCAGAAATAGTGAAGGAGGGGATAGAATGGTAATACCAACTTCAATGCCCATAATAGATGTAGAAATGGAAGAAGAAGTTATTAGGGCGTTAAGAGAGGAATTTTTCGTCGGCGGCGAAAGCGTAGAAAAGTTTGAGGACGAGTTTGCAGACTATATCGGTGTGGATTATGCTGTTGCCGTTGGCTCAGGGACAGATGCATTGGTGATTGCATTACGAATCATGGGAATAAAAAAGAAGGTTATTACTACACCAATGACTTTTGTTGCCACTGCAGAAAGCATTGTTTTAGCTGATGCAACGCCAAAATTTGCCGATATATGTGCTGATACATGGAATATAAGTTCAGAAGAGATAGAAAAGCAAATAGATAAAGAGGTTGAGGCAATAATGCCCGTCCATTTGTATGGATTGCCCTGTGATATGGGTGCGATAATGGATATTGCAGCGGATAAGAATTTACAGGTAATAGAGGATTCTGCGCAAGCACATGGGGCGGAATATAATAACAAGAAAGTAGGAACCTTTGGAGACATAGGTTGCTTCTCTTTTTATTCCACCAAGAATATGACGGTAGCCGGAGATGGTGGTATGATCACAACAAATAGTAATAAAGAAGCAGAGATGGCGAAGTTGCTTAGAGATCATGGCGGGAGCAATTATTGTCAGTATGTAGGATATAATGCGCGACTGAACACCATAAATGCTGCTTTTGGGCGAGTACAACTGAAAAGATTGGATGACTGGAACAAGAGTAGAAGAGATATAGCAGAAAGATATTATGAAAAGCTAAGTGATATTGAAGAGATTAAATTACCGGTCCGGGAAAAAGGGCACGTTTACCATTTATTTGTGATAGAAGCAAAGGAACGGGATAAACTAAGGGAATATATGGGAAGCAATGGTATTAAATGCGGGATACACTATCCCGTACCTATTCACCAATTGGCACCATATAGAGAATATACCGATCAAAAATATGCCAATTCAGAATATCATGCAAACACGGCTCTGTCATTACCAATGTACCCCACTTTAAGTGGTATTGAGCTAGATTTAGTTTGTAGTAAAATAGAGGGATTTTATGGTGATCGATTAAAATGAATATCGGCGTTATAGGACTTGGATACTGGGGTAATAAAGTTTTACGTGAATATATCGACTTAGTGGCGGAAGGGAAGATAGATGGAGTGGGAATATGTGACGTTAGAAAAGAAATCACAAAAAAAATTGACGATATCTTTGATGCCACCATAACAAAAACGGACAATGATTATAAAGTATTCTTGAAGGATGACGATATAGATGCGGTTCATATCTGTACTAATAACGCTACACATTACGAGGTTGCAAAAGAGGCATTGCAAAATGGGAAACATGTATTATTGGAAAAGCCGATGACTATTGAGGCGCATAAAGCATATGAGCTCGTGGAAATTTCCGCCAGCAATGGTTTGATTTTGCAGGTTGGGCATATTTACCGCTTTGCAAACGTTATAAGAAAGGCAAAGGAATTAATGGAGAAAGGATACTTTGGCAAGACATATTATTTAACGTTAAAATGGGCCACATTAATGGAGCCGATACAAGGTGTGGACATAATATGGGATTTGTTACCCCACCCCCTTGATATGATCCATTTTATAACAGGAAAATGGCCATCCGGTTGGCAGGTTATGGCAAGAGCATATAGGCGAGAAAAACCAAATGAGATGACATTTATCAATCTCGATTATGGTGCTTTTATTGCAAATATTGAATTGAGCTGGGTCACACCAGAACGAAAAAGGTTGTTAGCGATAGTAGGCTCGGATAGATCAGCGGAAATCGAATGCGTAGAGCAGAAGATGCGGATATTTGAGAGTGATGAGAAAAAATTTGATGTGGAAATAAATGCAAATAACACGATAAGAGAAGAAGCATTGAATTTTATAGGTTCAATAAAGGATAGGAAGATGCCTTTTAATAGTCATATAGTAGGTGCTAAAAATGTAGACGTTATTGAGAAGATAATGGAAAGCATTGTAGATTAGCTTAGCCGAGTTTAAGCATTTTTTTTATTCTTCTTTTAAGCTCTTCTGTATTCAACTTTTCCCTTCGCCTTATAAAGAGGACGATATAGGATACAAATTGTAGGGCAACTAATAGCGGAAGAAAAAGTCTGACCATATTCAAGAGTGGAGCAAAGAAGAAGGTTCCAAATGCTTCTTCAAAGGGCGAATAATAGGAATAAACTCGTGGGAATATAGTTTTATATGTGAAGTCGCCTATGAACAGGTAGCAGAATACCATAGATGCATAATGTGCGAAAATAATTGCCCCGCCAGCAAGCCCGTCACCATGCATGTAATACTGACTCCACCAGAGCCCAAAATACATCGCTAAATTGTTTAATGTGTCCGTATAATAATCTAGTTTCGCGCCGAATTTAGATGTTGTTCCTGTTAATCTTGCTACTTTGCCATCTGTTCCATCAAGTACAAAGTTTAACCAGTAAAGGATAGCGCCATAGGCTAAATTACCGGTCATAAACATGTAGGCCGCGGCAAAAGCAAAAGGGATACTGAGTAGGGTAATGTAATTTGGATGGATCCATCTAAATTTTGAAAGGACTCTAGCCAGGGGTATGCTAACAGGATCACTCAATAGTATAGGCGACCAAGCATCTTCCTTTAAAAAGTCTTCGCCTGGTCTTTGTGTATATATTTTTTTTATTGAGGTCATTTCAAAAGCACCTAACAGATGTTTATATCTTTTTGTTTGCTGCCACGATACGCATTCTATCCATCCGAAGTTTTATCTGTTTATAATTAGGAACGATAATGTTATTAAATGAGGAAACGCCGAGATATATAAGAAGAAATAGAATAGAAGAAAAATAGAAGGAAAAATAGCGGAAATAAACATGAAAATATTGATGATTCTTTCAAAAGAAGTTACTACTGATGATCGGGTTTGTAGAGAAGCAAAAGCATTGATTGACGATGGTAATGAGGTAACGGTTATAGTATGGGATCGGCACAGAGATTATGAGCCGGAGAGCATTGTTGATGGAATATCAGTGGAGCGGATTCACAATAAAGGGATAATGAAAATTTTACCAAATGATCTATTCCGCAATCCGTTATGGTGGAGAAGAGCATATAAAAAAGGATTGGAAATATATAAAACGGGCTTTCGATTTGATATTGTTCATTGTCATGATTTGGATACTCTACAAGCAGGAGCATGGCTAAAGAAAAAGCTGGGAGTGAAACTTATTTATGATTCTCACGAGATTTTTTCATATATGATTGAAGGTAATGTGCCAAATATTGTTACCAATGCATCAGCATCGATGGAAAAGAGGTTAGTAAACAAAGATGTCGACTACATGATTACTGTAAATGTGCCTTTCAAAGAGTATTTTAGCAATTTTATCCAAAAGCCTATTTCAATTATAATGAATTGTAAAGATCCTGTAAAAGAGTATATCCCACCAAATAACGCTGTTTTTAGTCTCATATATATTGGAACTATGCATGAAAAAAGATTTTTTCCTGATATTATTGATGTAATTGGAGGAATAGAAAATGTGAAGCTGGTCATAGCTTCTAAAAAAGAACGGCTATATGAGGTGATTAAAGAGCGCAGTAAGAGATATAGTAACATTGAATTTTTAGGTACCATTCCCAGCCAGCAGGTGTTGCCAGAAACCCTTAAAGCAGATGCTATCTTCGTCATTGCTGATCCAACAGATAAAAAGCTAAGGATAAATCCATTTTGTAAGCAATTTGAAGCCATGGCTTGCGGGCGTCCGATTATTTGTACAAAAGGGACGTGGTGTGGTGATTTAACAGAACGACTGAAATGCGGGTTGACCGTTGATTATAACAAGGACTCAGTGAAAGAAGCGATAATAACCCTTAGAGATAATCATGAGTTGTGCGAAGAATTAGATAAAAATGCACTAAAAGCAGCAAAAGAAAAATATAACTGGGAAAATGAAAAGGAGAAATTACTTAAAGTATATGAAAGCATCTATTAAAATGACAGAAGGCATCATCTCTAAATATGAGGACTCGACAAGATGAAAATCAATTACGACGCGGTAGCAGAGTTTCTTCTGCTTGGATTTGTATTGGGTGACAATACATTCAGG